>SIAL01000075.1 GCA_009691815.1 Gemmataceae bacterium
GTTCGGCAGACGGAGCGAAACCGTTTGTCGAGAAAGTGTCGATAATAGCAGACATAACAGCCTTCGGTTTCCGACCAGAAGGAAACATTTTGAGAATCAAACGCATATTCTTTGGTGTGGGTAATCACAGGCTCGGCGCGCAATTTTTTCCAGTGGATGCCATCCCCGGAAACAAAGGCCACCAAACCCGATTTGGCCGTACCCGCCAAAGCCTTGAAGCGTTCGGTGGTTGTGACACCGGGTTTTGTGTCCAAAAACGGAGAGAAGTTATGGCAAAAAGGGGCTTCATGAAGGATAACATTGTTCTCCTTTGAGCCATCGATTTCATAAATACCCAACTTTGGTTTAATCCAATGGATACCGTCGGGGCTTTCGCAATAGCGGGTAACCTCGGTGGTATCCCCATCGAATTTGGAGTTTCGACCCTCGCGGGTATAGAGGCGAAACAGGGCTCCCTCTTTGATGACCGTGCCATATTCCAAGTTATCCGCTGGAGAAGTCATCGCCGGGGTGGGTTTTGGCTCATGCAATTTCAGAACGGTTCCTTTTAGCTGGTCAATAAGGAACCGATCCAGGAACAATTCCCGTTTTGCCCCGATATTTATCGGGGAGATTTGTGGCTGCAAGGACCAAGCATAATCCATGGGCCAATAGACAAAACAACAACAGGCGAGGACCCATTTCCATGCAAGGCGCTGGCTGGTTGTTGGGGAAATCATCTTGGCAACCCTTAGGTCAAAATGGGAAGGATTGGATCCCCCGCGACATCGGTAAGGCGAAATTGCCTACCGTTGTAACGGAAGGTGAGCCTTTTGTGATCCAGCCCCAGGGTGTGAAGAATGGTGGCATGGAGGTCATTAACCGAGACTTTGTTAACCGCCGCCTTGTGGCCGATTTCGTCTGTTTCCCCGTAGTGGACTCCCCCCCTGGTGCCACCCCCGACAAACCAAGTGGTGAAAGCGTGTGGGTTGTGGTCGCGGCCGGTTTGGCTCCCTTCCTTTGGGCGCTGGGCGACGGGAAGGCGTCCAAATTCTCCGCCCCAAATCACCAAAGTAGAGTCAAGTAGTCCTCGACTTTTAAGATCGCTCAAAAGAGCCGCCGCCGGTTGATCCGTCTCCCCCGCGAATTGGCGGTGGTTATCGGCGATGTTGGTGTGACCATCCCAGCTTCGTTCGTTTTCCATGCCCCCTGAGAAAATCTGGATATGGCGGACCCCTCGTTCCACCAATCGCCTTGCCAAAAGGCACTGTTTTGCGAAATGCCCGCAACGGGGGCTGTCAATGCCGTAAAGTTCTTGAACCGCTTTGGTTTCGCGGCTGACATCAAAAGCTTCCGGTGCGGCCATCTGCATCCGGTAAGCAAGTTCATAGCTTTGAATCCGCGCGGCGAAGCCGGGTTCGTCGGCATTTTGGTCCAAGTGTTCCTGATTGAGTTTGCGTAAAAGGTCAAGCTGGCGGGCCTGGGAGGAGCTGCTTACCCCGGCCGGAGTGGCCAGATTTTCAATTGGTTGACCTTTGGGGTTAAGCGCCGTCCCTTGAAAAATTCCGGGCAAAAATCCCGCGCTCCAATTGGCGGCATGACCCTTGGGAAGCCCCCGGCCCAGGGTGTCATACATCACCACAAACGAGGGGAGGTTTCGCGCCTCGCTGCCAAGGCCGTAGGTCACCCATGACCCTACACAGGGGTAGCCCATACGGCTGTATCCCGTGTTCATCTGAAAAAGAGCGGGAGAATGATTGTTTGTTTCGGTGTGACATGAATGCACGAAGGCCATGTCATCGACATGGCGCGATAAATGGGGGAATATCTCGGGCACCCAAGTTCCCGACTGACCCTGTTTGGCCCACTTGAACGGGGACTTCATCAGGGGACCAACTTGGTCTGTAAAAAAGCCGGTGTTGTTGTCAAAGTTGTCCAGTTTCACCCCATCTTTTTTCTGAAGGACAGGTTTGTAATCCCAAGTATCGACTTGGCTAGGGCCACCATTCATAAAGAGCCAAATGATGGCATTTGCCTTCCCGGTAAAATGGCCCTTGTGAGGCGCAAGCGGATCCAGTCGGGCGGCATCTATTTTGTTGGAGGTGTCGGCATCCGCAGCCCGTAGCATATCCGCCAAGGCAATGGTACCAAGGCCGCCCGCTCGCGCCAAAAACGCGCGGCGATTTCCAACCGGACTGAGAAAATGATGCGATGATTCTTTCATGACGATGTTCCTAAGGGAGAAAGAGAAACTCGTTGAGTTGCAATAATGTATGGGCAAAATCCGTTCGGGCAACGAGGCCGGAATCCTTGACCCCTTCTGTGGTAAGGGCTTTTTCCTGCATAGCAAGAAACTGGATTGCCGTGCTGGTTTCCATTTTGCTTGGTAAGCGCCCAAGCACCCGCAAATAGGTGGCACTAATGAAGGCGGGGGTGGCCTTAAGTTTGGACTCCGCTGATTGACCTATTCCAACGGCACATTCCCTTGCCATTCGGCCATTGAGCAATAATAAGGCTTGAGGAGCCACCGTGGTAACCGCCCTTGCCTCGGCAATTTGCAGGGTATCCGGGGCGTCAAATACCATCAAATCCGCGGGCAATGCACTGCGTTTGAGGAAGAAATAAATCGAGCGGCGGCGGTGGTTGGGGTCCATGGTTCCCGCGCCAAAGGGCACCGCCTCCAATCGACCCGATACGGCCAACATCGAATCCCGAACAACCTCGGCTTCCAAACGCCTTGGGGCGAATCGCCAAAGCAAAACATTGGTCGGATCCACTTTTTTCCGTGCGGCATCCGAGCTGCCCGTCTGTTGATAGGTCGCGCTGGAAACGATCAAAAGGTGAATATGCCTTAGGCTCCAACCCGAACGAATCAATTCCCCGGCCAGCCATTCCAAGAGTTCGGGGTGAGAGGGGCGGTCCCCCTGAAAACCAAAATCGTTGACCGTGGGGACAAATCCTCGACCGAAATGATGGTGCCAAAGGCGATTGACCACCACCCGGGCTAGAAGGCCCCCTGCCCCCTCTTTTTCATCCGTCAACCATCGTGCCAAATTGGCCCGTTGCCCCTGGGTTTTGGAACCCTTGGGCATGGGCTTTTGCCAATTCGAGGTTTCTTTGCCATTTGCGGAAAGCACCTGAAGGAAACCCTGTGTGGCGATTTCGCCTTTTTGATTGGGATCGCCCCGCTTTAAAAAGTGGGTTTCTTCGAGAAAATCTCCCCCTTGGGTATGCAGCCGAATGGCCGGGAGCCCCTCGCTACAAACAAGGGCCTTAACGGTTTTGATAACCGGCTTGGTTTTTTCCACTTCTTGGATCTTAGAAACGATCAATTTTCGGTTTGCATCCTGCGACAACAACCACCCTACCAAGGAAGCCTCGGTCGCCTTGTCGATGGGTTTACCCTGAAGCAGCTCCCTTGCACCGCTGGGAAGGCCACCCTCCTTCAATCCAAGCGAGGAGTCATGATCAGACAAGCCTATACGAAAGGTCCCAAAGGTGTGACTTGTATTGGTTTTGAATTCGAGGACGATTTCCAGCTTGGTTCCCCCGGGAAAATCGGCTGGATTCTGGACCTCAAACGCCCCAACATGGTCCTTGCCAAATTCTGGGTCGATTGCCCAACCGGAATTGGCATTGCTGTCAATCGCACTTGCCAAGGACATTCCCTTTTGTTCGAAGGTTGCTCGGGGTTTAACAAGTTTTAGCACCACGGCCCGATAACGAACATTGGGAAGGGGTTTTAACGGTAACGCCGAAACCTTGAGATTGGACAGGGAAAAATTGCCATTGACCGCCCGCCCTGGTCCACCTCCCACCAACGCCTTGTCCGCAAACACCTCAATGCGAAACTGCCGGACTTTTTCCAGCGGAGTGGTCACCTGAAGAGTATAAGTGTCCTCGGCTGGGTTTTTCCCCTGAGATTGGATTTTGCCGTTAGCCTGAATGGTAAGTGTTGCACCATTTTGGGATAGGGCAGTGGTCGGGGTCACATCCGACCAGCCCGGAGCTCGTTTGTCCGTCAAAGCCATGGCTTTCCATTTATCCAAAGCCTTTGGACCATTGGCCAAATCAAAACCAGTTAGGGCAGCGGACGCCTCGATTTTGGACTTTTCCCATGCAGCAAACCTTTGTTGTCCTTCCGGATCGGCAAGGGGCAATTCTTGATCGCTTCGTACCGTTTTGGTAAAAGTCGACAACAAACGGTAGTAATCCACCATGGGCACGGGATCATATTTATGATCATGGCAACGGGCGCAATTGATGCTCAGCCCAAGCATTCCCGCCCCGATGGTGCGAACAATGTCGTCGAGTTCGTCGTAGCGTTCCTTTTCGACTTGGTTTTTGGTGATTTGGGTGGCATGGACCCCGGCGCCCAAAAATCCCGTCGCCAGAAACGCATCGGTATCGCCCGGGGAAAGTTCATCCCCGGCAATCTGCCAAGCCACAAATTTGTCATAGGGAAGGTCGTTTTGAATCGACCGAATCACCCAGTCTCGGTAGGGCCAAGCGTGGGGGCGGTCATAATCTTGTTCATAGCCGTGGCTTTCGGCAAAGCGGGCCACATCGAGCCAATGTCGTCCCCATCGTTCCCCATAGGCGACGGTTGTCAGCAATTCTTTGGCATAGTCTTTCAAGACTGTGGGGCTATTGTCTTTGGAAATCCGGGCAATGGTTTCGGGCGTGGGAGGCAACCCGGTCAGGTCAAGAGCCAAGCGCCGGATCAAAAGTTCCTTGGTTGCCTTTGGGTTGGGTTGGATTTGATTCGCTTTCAATTTGTCCAAGATAAAGGAGTCGATGGGGTTTTGAATCCACCCATTTTGATCGGTGGGTACCTTGGTAGGGCGAATGGGGCCAAACGACCAAAAGGCACGATCCTTTGGGGTCACCACCAGAGTTTTCGGCTTCAAGGGTTTGTCGGTCAACGGCTTGGAATAGGCTGCCCCCAATCCAATCCACTTGGCAAGGGTATCCACAACCTCGATGGGCAATTTTTGGCCTTTGCCGGGCATGAAAGGCTCTTCGGCGTGGCGAACCAGACGAAGCAGCCGACTTTCATTGGGGGCGAATGGGATCACGGCAATGCCATTGTCCCCGCCTGCCAAAAGTCCTTCGCGGGTGGTCAGGTCAAAACCCGACATGGTTTTCTCACCACCATGACACTTGAGGCAATTTTGTTTGAGCAGGGCAGCGACTTTTGTTTCAAAAAGTTGCCCCGACTCGACCAAACGGCGGGCATGGTCCGGCGGCAGGGGGGGGATAATGGCAACCGGGCCATCAATGGGCCATCCCAAAGTAAGTAAGAGCATCCAAATCATGTGTAGGCGTACCGTGAGTTTCGGGGCAAATGGCAGGTAGTTGTATTCTACAAGTAGGCGCAAGGATTTTGAAATACCCAAGTCCCCCAAACCGGATCAATTGCTCCCTTTTTCTCGATTTAGACGCAATTCCAGCGCTTTTACATCCGCAACCCCTGCTCCCGGGATGGCTAATGCCCGAAGTTCAAGCTGTCCCCGCCCTTTGTCCAAGGCGATTGTGCCAAGGGAAACCGGCCGAAAGTCTTTGATATACGATTCCCCTCTCCGGGGAACCCGATCCTTTTCACCCCCCTTTAGGGCCGGATCATGAGGTTGTTCAAGCAATGCTTCGATGGATTGAGTTCCTAGGGAAAGCTTTACTTTGGCCCCACTGTCGCCTTGTTTTAAGGTCAAATGCAGCACGGCCTCGTATTTCCCTGCCCTGGCCACCTCGACATCCCAATGAATGACATCGGTGCGCTTGGTCCAATTGTGAAAAAACGAATCGTTTGGGGCCGGGGCACTTCGGACGATGCCCCCCCTGGATTTCCCATCCCGGGCGGGAAGTGTTGCATTGGGCATTTCCAGGTACCCCACCGGGAAAGGCCGGTCGTCTTTTGGCATGGGGATTCCCACCATTTCTTTCCAACCTGAAATAGCTTTTCGAAGATTTTTCGCATCCTCGGGATGAAGGGTCGAGGCATCCTTTGTTTGACCGGGATCGGTTTCCATGTTGAAAAGCTTGCCCTCGGCATCCATCCGAAAAGTGTCCGTTCTTGCGCCCACTTTTCCCACCCAGTGACTGTAAAGGGTACGAAAAGGCCAGCGGGGATTATCCCCTTCCACCAGGGGGGCAAGCAGAGGGGCAAGGTTTTTCCCGTCAAGGGGTTTGGTTTCGCCAAGTGATACCTCGGCAAGGGCGGCAAGGGTCGGAAGGATGTCAATGGCCCCGGTGATGTAACCGACCGTGGTCCCCGGCTTTATCTTGGCGGGATAGCGAACAAAACAGGGGGAAAGAACTCCCCCTTCATCCACCGATCCTTTACGCCCTTTCCAAGGACCGTTGAAGCGATTGCTGTTTGGCCCATTATCACTCAAATAAACGACAATGGTGTCGTTGGTCTGGTTCAATCTGTCCAGTTTGGCCAAAACCCGCCCCACATTGTCGTCGATATTTTCGACCATGGCCAAGGCCGCACGGGTGAAATTTTCATCTTCGAGGGGCCCACCCTTTTGTATCAGGGGTAACTTTTCAAAACGCCGCCAATACGCATCAGGAACCTGCATGGGCGAATGGGGTGTGTTAAAGGCAACCATGCAAAAAAACGGTTTGGATGTCGTGGCCTTTTGTTCCATGAAATTCATCGCATGATTGGTAATATCGTCTGCCATATATCCCTTGCCCATGGTCGGCTTGCCATTTAGGTCCATGGGCGCATCGAAATAGGATCCCCAGTGCCCGGAGGTGAAACCATAAAAAGAGTCAAACCCTCGAGCTAGGGGGTGATAGGGCCATTGAGTTCCATTGTGCCATTTACCAAAAAGCCCGGTGGCATAACCGGCGTTTTTCAACACATCCGCCAAGGTTCGCTCGTCCAAATTGAGCCTCTCTCCTCCAATGGAAACATCGCGAACTCCGCAGCGGGAATGGTACCGACCGGTGAGCAGCTCGGCCCGGGTTGGGGCGCAAACGGGGCAGACAAAAAAGGATTTCAGGGTGGCCCCATTTCGGGCCAGAGATTCTATGTGAGGGGTTTTGAGGTTGGCGTTGCCGTGAAAACCCAAATCCCCCCACCCTTGATCGTCGGCCAAAAAGAGAACAATATTGGGGGGACCACCTTGCGCTTGGGCCAATCCTAACCAGAAAAAGAGGCTGAGTAGTCGTCTCATGGCCGGGACTCCAATCCAGAGGAAGAGTTGACGGTATGATACGGGGCCACCCCTGGATTTGATCCAAGAATTCTGGTAAGGGGGATCCGCGGAAGCCTTGATTTCATTATTACACAATGTAGTGTAATACCATGGCCAAAATCAAAAACCCCGTCGCCAAGAAAAAGTGCCTCCCGAAGAATCGCGGCCTGCTTACACAGGACCAAGCCGCCGGTATTGCCACTGTTTTCAAAGTCTTGGCAAACGATACAAGGCTTCGAATTCTCCATGCCCTTTGTTTGAAAGAGGAAATTTCCCAAGGAAACTTGGCTGCCCAACTGGGCCTGAAGCCCCAAGCACTTTCCAATCAACTTGCCAAGTTACAAGACCTTGGAATTGTGGCCACCCGTCGTGAAGGCATCCATATCCATTATCGCTTGATCGACCTTTGCGTGAGCAGCCTTCTGGATCAGGCCCTTTGCCTTTTCGAGCAAGCCGGGGCGCCGGGAAGTCTGCTCAACCGTGCCCAAATTTGCTGCCAAAGGGTGAATTGAATGCACCGTTTAGGCGCGGAATGTTTAGGAACCTTTATCCTTGTTTTTGCCGGAACAGGGGCAATCATCGTTAACGACTTGACCCATGGCGCCGTTACGCATCCGGGGATCGCCCTTACTTTTGGCTTGGTTGCGTTCGCCATGATCCAAACCTTTGGGTGGGTTTCCGGGGCTCATTTCAATCCTGCCATCAGTTTGGCAATGGTCGCCTTGGGAAAATTGGAACCCTTTTGGGCACCCGGCTACCTATTGGCACAATTCACAGGAGCCTTTGGGGCAAGCATCCTCCTCAAGGCCCTTTTTCCTAATCACCCCACTCTGGGAGCTACCCTCCCCGCGGGTTCGGAAATGCAATCGCTTGTTCTGGAATTCACCCTTAGTTTCATCCTAATGATCTCCATTATTGGCTGTTGCAACGCCCCTGGTTCGGCCATCTTTTTGGCACCGGTAATAATCGGAGGAATCTATTGGGCTGGAAGCCCTGTTTGCCGGGACAATCAGTGGCGCGTCCATGAATCCGGCCCGATCCCTTGCCCCGGCTCTTGTTAGTAGACACCTTGAGTCGCTCTGGATTTATTTTGCGGGCCCCATTTTCGGGGCTTTGGTGGCGCTTCCGGTGGCGGGGTTCATTTTCAAGGGAACTCCCCGCCCCAAAGTTATTAAAGGAGAATGAATTCCATGAATCCTGTCCCTAGGGTGATCTTCGTTTGTATCGAAAACTCCAACCGGAGCCAAATGGCCCAAGCATTTGCTCAAATGATTGGGGGCGATCGGATCGAAGCCCATAGTTCCGGGTCCCGCCCTTCCGGCCGAATCAATCCAAGGGCAATAGAGGCTATGGGGGAGATGGGGTATGACCTTTCAACCCATATTTCCAAAGGATTGGATACCTTTAATGGAACCCAATTCGATGCTGCTGTCACCATGGGTTGTGGGGATGAATGCCCATTGGTAATGGCTAAACAGCGTTTGGATTGGCAGATTCCCGATCCACGGGAGATGAACCCCTCGGAGTTTCGCCAGGTTCGCGACCTAATTGGTACCAAGGTTCGGGAACTTTTATTTGAGCTGAAAATACACTAAAAAGTCGCTTGATTTTTAAATTTCCTCACCGTGGAAACCCGGGGAGGAAGCTTCGTTTGCCATTTCACCTTGTATAATCCGTCAACCCATGTAAAGTACTGATTGAAGGCAACCATTTTTTTATCTCCATGCGACTTGGTCTTCTTCCGTTATCTGGGTTTGGCCCGAAGTGAGTCGTTTTCCCCGTGTTGAATGGGTACTCATTCCTTATCGGAAAATGCCTGTGGACTTTCATATTGAGCAGTTTTCCCGGGTTCAAAAACTTTATAAGGAGATTGGGGACCATCCCCAATTGGATAAAGTATTAGACTCGTTCAAAACGGACATGGACCAACATCTTCCCAAGAAATTGCTTCTTCTTACTCTCCGGGATGTGCTAATTATTCCTTACGAGGAAATGTGCTCCATCCGCGGAGTCGGTTTTATGCGCATTTCAAGGCTTCTAGATCTGTTGGAACGGGTTGCGATGTCCTCCTGCCATCCCAACGACTATGTGAGCGAACCAACGCTTGAGGAAAACTTTTCCAGAATTCAAAATATTCTAATCGATCATGGTAATCATCCCGTTTTGGACTCGGATATCTACTCACTCCAAAATGCCATGGACAAGCACATTTCCCAGAGGTTGCGTTACCTAACCATTCGTGAAGTTTTGAAAATACCTTACAAAGAACTTTTGTCCCTGAAAGGCGTAGGTTTTGTCCGCATAAAGCGCCTCGTAGACCTGATTGACCGGGTCTGCCGGACAATTACCCATCCCAATGAAACAGTGACCCCAGTTCCTCCAGTTTTGGACTTTTTTTCAATTGAACAAATCAATAAAAAGCGCCTAAATCGGGAGGAGGTACCCAATCCCGAGCGACATTGGGATCGATGCGGGAGGCTCATCAGGGAACATGGTCTGAGTCAGGAGCCATTGGGAAAATTTGTTGAAAAGCTTATGGATATTTCCAGCACACTTTGGGCTAAAGAAGTTGGTTTCTTTACCTCGCTCCCCCGGGAGGAAGTTCGATTCCAGTCAGGTATTGGGGATGTTAAGGCCGGCCAAATTTTTGGGATAATCGATAGGGTGGTTCAAGCTTTAGTCCCAATCCCTCAAAACGAATTTCTAATTGTTATCCCCATTACGGAAAACATCCGGGAAGTTTTGAATTGGGTCACACGGGTCCTCCGGTTAAATACCCTTCCTCCTATTGCTTCCATTCGCACCAGTTTTCTGCTTCCATTACTCAACCAGATTGAATTGGACCTTGGACCTGAGAAAGCTTTATTAGTACGGCAACGGATCGGTTTGGATGAG
Source organism: Gemmataceae bacterium (assembly GCA_009691815.1). Taxonomy (GTDB): domain Bacteria; phylum Planctomycetota; class Planctomycetia; order Gemmatales; family Gemmataceae; genus SYLG01. The sequence goes on from SIAL01000075.1 coordinate 10,083, forward strand.
GCGCCCCAGACGCTTGAGCAATTGGGGAATTCCACAGGGGTGACCAGAGAACGAATTCGGCAATTACTTGCTTTGGTTGAAGAGGTTTTTCAAATTCGCTGGCCAGAAGGACAATACCTCTTCCAAAGCGTGGTGGAAAGATTGCTTGGTTTACCAAATTCGCAAAAGCATTTGGATCTTTTGCGAACCATCTCAGACATTTGTTTTGGGGTGTTTGTTCCTCAGAACAGTTCGAAAGAGGATGTGCTAGCCAGTTGGAAGCATGCTGCCCGTCAACACCACACTCCCATGAACGGCATGGAGGCCAAAGTCTGGCTAGCCAATCAATTTCCCCATACTCGCCCCTATATTGGTCTAACCTGGCTGACGGAAGGTGGAATATTGCTGGAACGAAAGGAAAGGGAACCGCTTTATTTTGCCAACGAACCCACTGACCTCCTTCTTCACTACTTAATGGTAAATGGTGACGGCATAAAATCATCGGAAACCAACCAATTTTTTGGTGATAACCCGGGGAATACCCATAGCAAACTTAACCAGGATATGCGTTTCATTTTGGATGATGAAAACCGGTATCATGCCTCCATAAAAAAAGGCGTTTTCCGCAAGGAGGATGTTTGGCATTTCGAGCTTTATGACATTAAGGGATTGGTCAAACAGCATGAAAGTGTGTCGATTTCAGACCTTGCTCATCTGATAATTGGTGGTCTTTTACAGGCCGGTATTGCCGATGCCACCGTCTGGGGGGTGTTTCGATACGCAAATAATATGGTTCGAAAACTGTACGGAGCCTCCTTGCCAAGCATTCTAAACCCCTTTAACTTTACTTCTATAATAATCCGGCAATCGAATGGATTGATTCGAACCATGCGCCGTCGCCGCTTGAGATGGGATTCATCGAATGGTTCGGTTCCCGTTTTAGGCAAAAATGGCTGGATCAAAAAAGTGATCAAGGGATTGGAAAAGCAGCCTTCCCTAGTAGAAATCACCCTACTTATGAAAGAATTCTATCAGGATTACAAGGCCCATGTGTTTCAACAGGCGGATCTTGAAAGCCTCGACGATGAGGAGGGGGCGAAGCCAATGACGACGACGGAGGCTCGGTAGAAGCAGTGTTAAAGAAGAGAATTAAGAATACGAGCCGGAAGC
>SIAL01000076.1 GCA_009691815.1 Gemmataceae bacterium
TTCGTCCTCCCCAAAGGTTTTTTTATGGTGGAGACCATTACCAAGCGAATCATCTTCAGCGCCAATAATGTTCGTTCAACAGAGAAAAAAAACCTTCCGCCTGAAGAAATCTACAACAATGGGCGAACGGTTCATATTCCTCAACCTCGGCCTCTACCACCCATTGGGGGGATAGCCGATCCTGGCCAGTGGGATGCCAAATGGGATCGGGACATTAAAATTTACGCCCCCAACATAGGGACCATTCCCGTTCGGCAACATATGCAGTTTTTGGGGTCCAAACACATTCAGATTTTTGCAACCAAGACTTTTGCCTGGGGGAGTTCTTACCTCACAAGGGAACTGGACAAAAAGTCCATCGACGAGCTTATTGCCAGCCACCCGGACTCTCAAAAAACTTTTGAACCGGGAAGTCCCCAGAGCTTCAATCGGCACCAAAAACGCGCCCTTTTTTACCTTCAGGCAGGGATGTTGGAGGATGCAGTGGAGTGGGTTACCGAGGCACTCAAAGAGTTTGAAGGGAATCGGGAATTGGCTGATAAACTGTTAGAGATCCGGAAAAAGGCCTACGGGGAAATGCAGCACGAAAAGGTATTGTTGGCAAGGGACCTAGTGGCGGAGGGCTATGTAGGGGCCACCCCAAATCTTTTGGGAAGCGTGGTGGAGAGCCAGTGTGCCGAGTCGGATCTGGTTGAACTTCGTTCCATCAAAGCCAAAACGGAAAAAGAGTTGAACCTCCAAAAGGAAATTCGCAACGCCTTGGTGGATATCTTTCCAGATCCCAAGGCCACCGATACCCCTCTTTTAGGTCGCGAGGTTTTGGAAAACATTGCCAAAATGCAAAATACGAATGACAATGCCAAGTTTGAACCCTTTTTAAGCCAATACCGACAGTGGAAAAAGCAGGACAAAAAAAGCCCGGGCACCAGTCAGGAAAAACTTGCGGCTTTGGCTGTTTCCGGGTGGCTAGGCGGGGCATCTGGGGCCGACCCCAGTCCAACTCAGGCGAAAAGACTTTGGAGCCTTCGAGAACAACTGCAAATAGCCTTGGGAGATCTCAGTAAAAAACGATCTTTGGACGGAATCAAAGACCTCAAGAAACGCTTCCCTGAAGCGACAACGGTCGATGATGTTGGGATCTTATTGGGAACCATAGGGCCTCAGGAACCCGATCCTGCTCCACCCCTATTTCCCGGATCCCCCACCAAACGGGTTTTTGAGAGTACTTATGGCCTTCCGGGTGGGACCTATTTGGTTCAAGTTCCCCCCCATTATGATCCTGCCGTGGCCATGCCACTTCTTATTGTCCTTCACGCGGCGGGGGAAGCCTCTGCTCAAGCAATTGCCCGCTGGCGAGATCATGCCGCCAAGGAAGGCTATATCCTCGCGGTCCCCACTTGGAACGAACCCCCGGAACCGGCCGCCTACCAATTTTCCGTGAAGGAACATGAAATCTTGCTAGCATCTTTAAGGGATTTAAGGATGCGCTACCGAGTGGATTCAGACCGTGTCTTTTTATCCGGCCATTTTCAGGGGGGTCAAATGGCGTTTGATATTGGGCTTTCGCACCCGGACCTTTTTGCAGGGGTAATTCCTATTTCCGCTTCCCCCAAATATTACCCGGAAAAATATTGGCGAAATGGGGTTTATCTCCCTTTTTATGTGGTATCTGGTGACCGCATTGGGGAGATTAATGGCCAACTCAAGGAACTCTTCACCAATTGGGCCGGCCGAAGCTATTCTGCCATTTGGGTGCAATACAAGGGGAGGGGAATGGAATGGTTTCGCGCGGAGTTGCCCTCCATGTTTTCTTGGATGAAAGGCAAAAAACGCGCATTTCCGCTGAAACAACTAGGTGCCGATGGGAATGGAGGGGTCTTTGGCAATGAATTTCGGTCTCTTCGTTCTACCGATAGCCGTTTTTATTGGGTAGAGGTCCAGGAGTTGATGGCGAAAAATATAACCCCGCCCCCTCCCGGATTTGATTCCCGGATCAATGCCGCCACCATTTATGGCCGAACGGAACCTGAAAAAAACGAAGTGTACATTAAGACTACCGGGGTCAAGAAAATGGCTTTGGAACTGTACCGAAATCCCAAAGGGGAATGTTGTCTAAATCTTGATAAACCGGTTACCGTGCGCTGGAATCAGGCTCAAGTGGTTCGCAATCACAAAATCAAAATCGACTTGGAAATGATGCTGGCAGATCAGGCAAAATGGCAGGATCGACAGCGATTTTTGGTTGCCCGGGTGGAATTGGGGAACCAATAAAAAGGCCTCTGATCTTTGGGATCAAAGGCCGGGTGAATTCTTACGCAAAGGAAACCCGGTTAATTTTCTCGGGTGACCGATTCGATCATTACCGGAACAATGGGATTATCTCCGTGGCCGCCCTTGGTGGCGGATTTGACTTTTTCGATCATTTCAACAACCGCAATGCCATCAGTTACTTTGCCAAAGACACAGTAACCGTGGCCATCCCCGGACTTGGCCTTGTCGAGGAAATCGTTGTCCTTGCAGTTGATGAAAAATTGGCTGCTTGCCGTGTGGGGTTGGGGCAACCGGGCCATCGCCAAGGTACCCTTTAAGTTTTTCAGCCCATTGGAGGACTCGTTGGTAATATTTGCCCTAGCAGTTTTCTGAACCATATTGGGGGTGAAACCGCCCCCTTGGATCATGAAATTGGGAATCACTCGGTGAAAAATGGTCCCATCAAAAAATTTGTCGTCCACATATTGAAGAAAGTTTGCCACCGTTTTCGGGGCAAGCGTATCCTCAAGTTCGATAACGATTTCGCCATGAGAGGTTTTCATTCGGACTTTTGAATTGGCCATCTTTTGTCTCCTTGATTGGGGTTATTTAACCAGTTTGGCGGATTTGATCACAATGGACTCTACGGGAACATCACCATGGGAGCCTTTTTGGGCCGTGGCTACGCCTCTGATTTTTTCCACAACATCCAATCCGGACACTACCTTCCCAAAAACACAATAACCAACCCCATCGCCCGCATTGGCTTTATCCAAAAAGTCATTGTCTTTCACATTGATGAAAAACTGGGAGGTGGCACTGTTGGGAACCGAGGTGCGAGCCATGGCAAGCGTACCTTTTTTGTTGGTAAGGCCATTTTTGGACTCGTTTTGAATGGGAGCTAGAGTGGGTTTTTGTTTCATGTCTTCGGTGAAGCCGCCGCCTTGGATCATGAATGTCGGGATAACTCGATGAAAAACGGTTCCGTCGTAATGGCCTTTTTCGACATAAGCCAAAAAGTTTTTGACAGTGAGGGGAGCTTTATCCGCATCCAGTTCGATGGTAATTTTGCCTTGGGAGGTTTCCAAAACCACTTGGGGGTTCTTGGTATCTTGGGCCATTGCAACCCCACCCATGCTCAAACAAAACACTAAAAACGCACGAATCATTCGCATGATTTCATCCTTTTTTTCGTCTGTATTCCGCCAAGCGGGATCCTTTCCCGCAAAATCAAAGGCTGACAGAAAATTCTATCGGATCCGCCCGCCAAAGCGAACTAGGGGTGTTGTCCTTGGCTTAATGACAAAATTGCCCTTTCGCCCCTAAAATGATTTTGTTAGACCTTGGAAATGAAGGAAACCCATGATCAACCTGCAGACCGTTTCTCCTTTGGAACCGGGGCTAAAAACCAACACAAGGCGACTGCCTCCTTGGATGAAAAAAGCTCTTCCCAAGGGAAACGAAAACTTTCTGACCCAAAAGTTGATTGAAGACTTGAGGTTGGAGACGGTTTGCGAAAATGCAAAATGCCCCAATCGGTCGGACTGTTATAGCAGGCGAACCGCAACTTTTATGATTTTGGGAAATGTTTGTACCAGGCCTTGTGGCTTTTGCTCCGTACCCAAGGGACAGCCGGTTCATGTCGAAGACGATGAACCAGCAAGAGTGGCGGAGGCCGCCGAACGGTTGGGCCTAAGGCATGTGGTCATTACCAGTGTTACCCGCGATGATTTGCACGATGGTGGGGCGGGGCATTTTGCCCGTTGCATCAAAGCCGTCCGGGAGCGAACCGGGGCGGTAGTGGAGGTCCTTACCCCCGATTTTCAGGGGAATCTGGATCAACTTGAAATCGTACTTGCCGCCAAACCGGAAGTATTCAACCACAATATGGAGACGGTGCCGAGGCTTTATCGCAAGGTTCGAGGACGGCTGGCAAAATATGAAAACTCTCTGGGAGTCCTTGAGGCCTGCAAGCTCCGGCATCCCGAAATCATCGCGAAAACCGGTTTGATGTTGGGTTTGGGGGAAACCTTGGACGAGCTGATGGATGTATTTTCGGACCTAAGGAGAATTGGCTGCGACACCTTGACATTGGGGCAGTATTTGGCCCCCACCCTTAAACATATTCCGGTCGAGAGGTATGTTCCTCCTCAGGAATTTGACGAAATCGCCTTTCAAGCTCGAACCCTTGGTTTCCCTACCGTGGTTGCCGGGCCATTTGTTCGTTCATCGTACCATGCCGATGAAATGGTGAGTGTGTGAATTTCTCCCCCCTTGATTGTGAATGCTTGAGATTCATTTCCATTGAAGGGGGTGATGGAGTGGGTAAAACCACGCAAATCCAACTCTTAACGGTTGCCCTCGAAGGGTTGGGGCAAAAGGTGTTACGGGTGCGTGATCCGGGGGGAACTCCCCTAGGTGACCGCTTGCGTTCCCTGCTGTTGGACCGACCGGTTGCCTTTGATCTACGGGCCGAAGCCTTGCTGTTTTTTGCCAGCCGTGCCCAGTTGGTCGCGCAGCAAATCCGTCCGGCCCTTCTAAAAGGTAAAATCGTCTTAACGGATCGTTTTACCCTTTCAACTGTTGTTTACCAAGGTCACGCCGGGGGACTAAACCCTGCCGAACTTGCTTTTGCCGGCAATTTGGCAACCTCGGGGATTGAGCCTTCGCTATGTTTCCTATTGGATATCGAGCCTAGCTCGGCATCCACCCGACGCGAAGGGCCTGAGGACCACATGGAGCGAAAACCTCGTGCATTTCATGAGTTGGTTCGGGGTGGATTTTTAACCGAAGCCAAAAATCCGAGGCGAAATATTCAGATTTTGGATGCTCGGGAAAATCCTGCCCTATTACACGAGAAAATCCTTAATCGAGTGAAAACCCACTTGGGATTAGTGCCATGAATTGGCAAGGAATTGTTGGCCATGAAGGCCAAAAACGGGGTATGGAGAGAATCCTCAAAAAAGGGAGGCTTGGCCAAGCTTACCTTTTCACCGGGCCGTCCGGGGTGGGAAAAAAGCGTTTTGCAAAAACATTATGTGCCTCTCTTTTGTGTTTGAAACAGGGAAGAACCCCTGAATTGGGGCCTTGTGGGGATTGTGAATCCTGTGCGCTCTGCGAAAGGGATTCCCATCCCGATCTTCTCACCGTGTCAAAGCCTGAAGAAAAAAGTGAATTCCCTGTCAAATTGATGAATGAATTTCGCCTTTTGTTTTATCTCAAACCCATGGTCTCAAGCCGCAAGGTCGCCCTTTTGGACGATGCGGATTTTCTCAATCAAGAATCCGCCAACAGTTTCCTCAAAACCCTAGAAGAACCCCCTCCGGGAATGGTGCTTTTCCTGATTGGGGAACGAACGGAAAAACAGCTTCAAACCGTACTATCCCGGTGCCAGCAGATTCCTTTTTCGCCATTGTCTCCCACCGAAATGGACAGGGTAATCGATGATGAGGTCCTGAAGAAGCCCGAATGGAAATGGGCAAAGTGGGCTTCCGTTGGGAGCATTGGCAGTGCCAAGGCCATGGCCAATTCCCCATTTTGGGCGATCATGGAAAGGGTGTTACGGTTACTTGGCAGGCAATCAAAAATTGATGCGACTCTGGCCGATGATTTGGTTAAATTGGCGGAATCGGCGGGAGATACAGGTGCCTTTCAAAGACCATTGATCCTCGATTTTCTACGAGCACTTTCCCGAATTGTTTCCCACCTCATGGTCCCCAATCATTCCGGTGATCCCGGAGAGTATTCTCATCAGCCCTTTGTAAATGATCTTAAACATTCCTTTTCCCGAAATAAAATCCTCCGGCTTTTGGAGACACTAGGTAATTCCGGGGAACAGGTGGAACGGTTCATTCCGCTTGCCCTTGGCATGGCCTGGCTTGCCGAGGAAATCCATCAAATTGCAGAGGCCTAAACCTCATCTTTTGTCAACATAGATTGGGTTGGATAAGATCCAGATCCGACTTTCTCCCACCATATTCAACCACACCTCGGCGCGGTAGACACCCGGTTGGGTGATTGCCCTATTCAGGTCGGAACCGTCGGATTCCTGTATTACTTTTCCATTGTGAAGGATTTTCCAATGGCCGTCTAAGGGTGCTTTTCCGACTAGACTTAAACCCTCGGTCCATGGCTTTTTCTCGCCCATTTCCCAGCGTTTTTCACCCTGTTTCAAATGAAAATCAAAACCTCTGGAATTGGCCATCCAATCAAAACCGACAAACGCCCGTCCGGCCTTCAATGCGTCCCAAGTGGCTTCTTTGGTTTGGTTTTTCATGAGGAGGTGGGTCGCGGCGTGGCGCAAGGCATATTCGTATCCATCCAACTGCATCCGAAAGATTTCGGTACCCGATTTGGTTTCCTTTGGAAGAGGGAAAAACGCACTCAATAAACCCGCGTCCACTTCCAAAAGTTTTTCCCCAAGGGAAGATTCGATTCGCGCTTTGTTCCCCTCGGTTCGCTTGATTTTCATCCCCACATTTTGATGGGCATCATTGGCCGAAACCCCGGTATGGGGTCGGCGTTGACAAAGTTCATCCCACCTTGTTAGGTAATTACCCGGGTATTCATGAAGGGCGGAGTAGGCCTCTTGGGGATAGTGGTTGATTAGCGGTCCCGTCTTGGCAAGCCATAATGGATTTTTAATCGAGGAAACCAATTTCTTTTGGTCCTTGAAGATGGCATGGATGTTATAAATCTCGACCCCAGTGAGGTCGGGAACCTCCAGTTTCATTCGCTCCTCAAGATGGGAAAGAAAAGTTAGGCCACCTTTTCTTTGGACCATGGTGGAAACATCCTGAGTGGTCAAACCTTGGGCTCCCTTGACGCTTTCGTTTGGGTACACCAGCATTCCATTCATTTCAGCTCCAGGAATCAGGAGGACCTGATCCCGGATTCCTTGGTGACCGTCTTTGAAAAAATCGTAATGGGGAGCGGGGTGTTCGGTGAAAAGTAGAATTTCGGTCCCGGCCCGTTTGGCGGCGGCGACAATTTCCTCGATGGTGCCCCGGCTATCATGGGAAAAAGCGGAATGAACATGCAGATTGGCGCGGTATTCTTTGTAAGGCCCGGTACGGGGCAACTCTTTTCGAATTTTGGCGAGGGACAGAACGGTTGCCTTGACCGCCTTTAAATGGTTCTCCTCGAGGCGAGCGATGGCATCCGCCGCACCAAGAGTGTTGGTGAGCGGTAATAAACATAACAGGGTCAACAGGCCAATCGAGTGGGATTTCATGAGAAGACCTCCTAGAAAACCAGTTTAGGACATGAAGAGTTTGGAAACCTGAAAAGGGGGAGGATTGGACGGATCAAAACAATTAAGGGGAATCCAGTTCAAGGATTGTTCGGTCATTTGGGCACAGGTAATTTCCGCGGCCGCAGGGGAAAACTGGAATCCCCAGCGAAAATGGCCAGCATTCATAAAGGCATTGGAACATCCGGGTAGGGGGCCGATAAACGGAATGCCGCGTGTTGCATAGGGACGAAGGCCGGCCCAAGACTTTTGGGGCTCCTTTGTGGCTAGGCTTGGAATCATTTCCCGGGCAAATCCAAGCAGCTCCTCAAGACCTGTTGGGGTGACAGAGGCGTCAAACCCCGCCAACTCCTCCGTACTTCCCACCAACAAAACCCCATCGCCCCGGGGCACCAAATAGCGTTTTCCCACCTCGACAATGGGCCATCCGAAAGACTCTGGACAATAAAATTGGACCATTTGGCCACGAATGGGGTGAATCATGGGATCAAGTCCCAAGATTTTATGGTCGCATAATCCGGTCCAGGCACCGGTGGCAAAAAGTACTTTGCCGGGGTGGTAGCTATTTCCCTTTTTGTCATGAACCGCCGTGATTCGACCTAGGGCGGTGTCCATGTGGGAGATTTCGGTGTTGGGGTGAAGGTGAACCCCTCTATTGGTGTTGGCCTTTTCCAAGGCCCGAAGGTGCCGTGGATTTCTGACTTGGGCCATGGTCGGAAATTGCACAGCCAAGTTATGGATGGACAGGTCCAAGCCTTGAAAAGCACCCCAATCTTTGGGGTCTAGGAATTCAAACGGAATACCCTCTTGCTGCCAGCCTAAAACCCGCTCAGGGTTCGGTAATTCGTCCCGTGGCATGATTTCCACCCCGCCCGAGATCCGGTAGCCGTTATCGATAAGGGTTTCCTCAAGAAGTTCTTGATGGAGGATGGGGTGCAGGTGGGCGCCCCTGCTTCGAAGTTTATCATTGGGAGTTTGGGCCCGTTCAACATTTCCGGGTGGGATAATTCCCGCCCCGGCCCATGAGGCGCCCATTCCCAAATGGTTTTTCTCCAAAACGGCAATGGAGAGACCTTTTTTGGACAGAAACCATGCCGAGGTTAGGCCGATTACACCTCCCCCAATGATCAACACATCCACGATAGTTTCCGACACAAGAATCCTCCAAAGGATGATCTTAGTGGTGCAGCGAAAAATGCCTAAAATTCCTTTATCAATCGAGGAAACGAAATCGGATGGATGCAAAAACAATAAGCCTTGTGGGATTTGACCTAGTGCGTGAACATTTGGCTAGGGAGTGCGTCAGCACCATGGGCGGCGAACTGGCCGGAGCCTTGGAGCCAATTCGCAACTTTAAGGAACTAACTCAGGAGCAGATTCGTGTAGAAGAGATGGGCAAGGTTTTGGCCAAAGCCATGGCTCCCCAGCTTGGGGACCTGACGGATGTGCGGCTTGCCCTGAGGCGGGCCGTTTTGGGCTCTCAATTAACCATCGCCGAGCTTTTGGATGTTGCCCGCACCATGGATTGCACAGGTCAAACCTATCGTTGGAAAGTCAAACTGGATGGGGATTCCCTTAGGCTCATCGAGTTTCTAGGGCCCCTAGAGGACCTTGGGGCGCACGCAAAATCCATCTATGGCTCTATAGACAAACGGGGTCATGTGCTTGATATGGCCAGTCCGGAATTGTCCGCCGTCCGTCGCCAAATTCACGAACTCGACGAAAAGTCCAAAGCCATTATGAATCGGCTGCTAAGGGATCCAGAAATTCGCCGCATCCTTCGGTTTCAACAAATTTCTATGGTGGGCGACCACCAAGTCTTGGCGGTCTCCGTCAATCATCGGCACAAGATTCAGGGGGTCCATCATCGGTCGAGTTCCACAGGCGACACGATTTTTATCGAACCAACCGCTGTTGCCAATTTGGCGACCAAGCGCGGAATCCTTCGCGAGGAAGAGGCAAGAGAAGTGGCTCGGGTCCTACGAAGGCTTAGCGGTGAGGTTTCCAAGATTGCGGGACCGTTGGGATTCGCCTTGGGAATCTTGGCACGATTGGATCTGATCCTTGCTAAAGCTCGTTGGGGGGGACTCCTAAAGATGGTGCGTCCGCACTTCAACGAAAAAGGATTATTTGTCCTCAAGGATGCTCGTCATCCCCTCATTGAAGTCCAGTTGCAATCGGTAAAGGATCAAACCCAAGACGATGCCAATTGTCCTATTTCTGAAGGGCGTTCGGAAATTACCAAAGCGACCAATGAAGTTGTCCCTATCAGCCTTCATTTGGGTCAACCCGCTCGGTTGATGATCATCACCGGCCCCAACACGGGTGGAAAAACCGCTAGCCTAAAAACAGCCGGGCTCCTCTGTTTTATGGCCCTTTCCGGCATTCCTATTCCAGCCTCGGGCGATTCCACAATTCCCATGTTAGAGGGAATCTTTGCCGATATTGGTGAGGAACAGAGCCTAACTCAGTCGCTTAGTAGTTTCAGTAGCCACATTGCGCGAATTGCTTGGATTTTGCCTAAAATTGGTCAAGGTTGCTTGGTCCTATTGGATGAATTGGGAACGGGGACCGACCCTGCCGAAGGGGCGGCCATGGGTCGGGCGATTTTGGATGAGCTGAGTCAACGCAATTGCCTTGCCATGGTCACCACCCATTTGGGTGACCTGAAACGCTACTCCAAAAACAACCCGGCGGCCATCAATGCCGCGGTGGAGTTTGATCCTGAAACACTGCTGCCCACTTTTCGACTGATTTCCGGCCGTTCCGGCAAAAGCAACGCGTTAAAAATAGCTCGCCGGTTTCACCTCCCGGAGGAATTGATCAAGCGCGCTCGGTATTATTTGGGTATTCGCAAAAAGGTTTTGAAAAAGGCGACGAAATCGGTTCAGGCGTTTGATCCTGAACAGGCGACCGCTTTGGAATCTTTTCCGTCGCAAAGCCGGTTGGATGAGTTTCTGGCCACCGAAACCGCCAACGAACGAGAACGGCTTATAAAGGAGAAAGCCCAAAGGGAAACGGAACAGAGCCAAAAGATCGCTTGGGCAAGGGCGCTTTTGAAGATAGGTGATTGGGTCGATATTCCCAAGTTTGGCCAAACGGGTCAAATCAGCCGCATTGACCAGCGTAAAAGACTTGCCCTTGTACAGGTTGGATTAGGACAATGGGAGATGTCCTTGGACGATGTTTTGCCCAAGGAAAGGGCTATTTAACCCAGATAACAGGGCAAAGGCATTGCCCTGCTATCTGGGTTAAAACCGCTTGGAAACTAGGCAAATCCTTCAACAATAGCAAACAGTTCGCTCCACCGATCTTCCGCTTCGCCTAGTTGAACGGCAACTTCATCGATTTCAACCTGAAGGCTGTCAAACTCTTTGGAACTATTCGTATTGAGCTGTTTGTTTTGCAGGGCCTTGCGTTGGCCGTCTAAGGAGGCGATGGTTTTCTCGACCAATTTGATTTCCTTTTGGGGTTCCATCTCCACCCGGGGGGCCACTGTTGGTTTGATGGCTTTCTCTACCATGGGGGGCAATTTCATCCGATCGGTGGCCCTTTCTCTTTCGCCGGCCTCTACCTCTTTGTTGACTTTGTAAACATACGAATCGTAGTTGCCGCCGTGGGCGGTTACCCTTCCATCCCTTACCTCAATAATGCAGGTGGCGATTTTGTGGGCAAAATGCCGGTCGTGGCTGGTGAAGATTACGGTTCCCTCGTA
>SIAL01000077.1 GCA_009691815.1 Gemmataceae bacterium
GCAGAGAAGCCACCGCTGCGTCGTGAGAACGAAGGTTGAGCTTTTCAGGTCCGGTCATTGGTATCTTCAAATTCCTTCACCGCGAAGACGCCAAGAGCACGAAGGGTTTCTTTGCGTCCTTTGGGTCTTGGCGGTGATGTCTTCTTGGGTCAGTTCTAGGCCTCGTCTTTCATTTCCGATCCTGAAAAGGGGTCAATATTAGAAAATCGGCTCAATCTACCCTCTTCTTTTGGGGTATTCCCCGATATACAGTTTTATTTCTATCCCTATTGGCGTTCAATTGCGGTTAACTCAATTTTAACGCTGCCGGGTCGAAAAATGAAAATATTTTCCGTGTGGTCCCCGTTTTCCGTGGTTACTATTTTTCTTCATCCGATACTGAAAATGTGTCTGTTAAAAAAAAGATAAATTTACTCCCTTTTGTCATTTGGTGGAAAAACCACATCCCTTGACCTGCCCAGTTGGTTGTCCAAAAGGGTTGTGCAGAGCCTTCGTGTTGCCCTGAAGAATTCGCAAAAGAAAAAGGTGGACCTTGGTTACCGGATCGACATCCTGTCATCACCCAAACGCCCTAGCTTTGCCGCCCTACGCCAACTGCCTGGAAACATCACCGGAATCGACACCAGTCGACATCCTATCGACAGCCAAATCGACACCCAAATCGACAGCCAAAAAACCTCGTTTTGCCCCTGGCTGCCAACCGTAAAAGACCGAAAACGGACCACATCCTATCGACGGGGGTAGACAGCTCTCGACATGAGTTGACATGGGTCGACAAGTCGAAAACAGAGATTTTGATGGGCCCCTGACCGACAATTCCACGCCACCATTCGCCATGATATGGCCTACAATTTGTAGAATCTTAAGAACCCTCCGTGGCCTCCTCTGGGAATGGTTTTTGGGAAGAACCACATCCTGACTGGAGGCCAGTTTCGCCTCAACATCAATGCGTAAACCAATACAAAATTAGAGGTTACGCCTAAGTTAATGCCATTGGGTACGGCGCCATGGATTAGGGCGGATAAGAAGGGAATTGACCCTTTCCAAAAAAACGACCACATCCCTCTACGCAATCGCCCCAATCTGTGTCAAAGGGCTAGGAGTTGGACTTGCCCGCCCAACCCGGCCAGAGGTAAAGTCTTAGGTGGATTGCATTTCGCCTTAGACACTATCTCCACAAGGACCGCGGGATGGAAGCCAGCCTTTTTGAAATTTCTTCATGGATTTCCGGGACCGTTTGTGGTGATGGGGCCATTGTTATAAAAGGGGCCAGAGATTTGGCCCATGCCGGCCCCGGCGACATCAGCTTTTTGGAAAACGCCAATAACCTAAAGCAGCCGGAAAATTGCCAAGCGTCGGCACTCATTGTGTCCAAAGGAGTGGTAAGCCTGCTGCCCCATTTGGCCGTACCCACCATCGTTGTCTCGGATCCGCTGCGGGCCTTTACCGAGGTGTTTCGTCGCATTCGAGGCCTTGAAACGGGGCGTTCTCCGGGCATTTGTGTAACGGCTTCCATTCATTCCAGCGCCAAGTTGGGGGCGGAATGCGAAATCCACCCCTTTGTCGTGATTGGGGCAAATGTGACTCTGGGGGATCGCGTTACCGTTCACCCCCATGTGACCATTGGCAAGGGTTGCCAAATCGCCAACGATGTGGTTCTTCACCCCGGCGTGGTGCTTTATCCGGGGATGGTTCTTGGCAATCGGGTCATCCTTCATGCCAATGTGGTGGTTGGGGCGGATGGTTTTGGCTATCGGCTGGAAGAAGGCAAGCACAAAAAGGTGGAGCAATTAGGCGTGGTTGTGTTGGAAGAGGATGTGGAAATTGGGGCAGGAACGACCATTGACCGGGCCACTTTTGAGGAGACGCGCATTGGTCGGGGCACCAAGGTGGATAACCTAGTGCAGATCGGCCACAACTGCACGCTAGGAGAACACAATATGATCGTTTCCCAAGTGGGAATCGGGGGATCCACCCGCACCGGGGAGTATGTGGTAATCGCCGGGCAGGCGGGTTTGGCGGACCACATTTCGATTGGCAAAAAGGTGGTAATCGGAGCCAGAGCGGGCGTGATGCGTGATCTTCCGGATGGGATCATGGTGTTAGGGGCACCGGCTAGACCCGAACAAGAATTCAAGAGAATGCTTGTTTACATGGAGCGGCTGCCGGATCTGATCCGACAAGTTAAAAAGCTCAATCAAAAGATAGGAATGACCGAAGAATGACGCTCGGCAGCCAAAACAGGGCGGGTCAACCTCCCCCCGAGATCAAAAGTATGGGTATTTCCGAGACGATTGGCCTTTTGGCGGGTTGGGGGCAATTTCCCATAACCTTTGCCAGAAACGCTAAGGCTCAGGGCTATCGGGTGGCCTGTGTGGGCATCAAAGGGTCCGCCGAAGCTTCCTTAAGGAAAGAGGTGGACGAGTTTTCTTGGGCCGGGGTGGCCCAACTTGGCAAGATGATCCGCAATTTCAAAGCCTCCGGGGTCAAACGGTTGGTCATGGCGGGGAAGATCTTCAAGGCCAACTATCTCTATGCTCCTTGGAAAGCCATTAGCCTCATTCCCGATTGGCGGATGGTGAAGTTTTGGTATTTCCGTACCACCCATGACAATCGGGATGATACCCTGCTTTTAGGGGTCATTCGAGAGTTTAACAAGGACGGGTTGGACTTTTTTCCAGCCCTGGATTTTTGTCCGGAGTTACTCGTGAAGACCGGCCAGCTCACCCATCGAAAAACCACTGCCGCCGAGGACAAGGACATCGAATATGGCTGGGGGCTGGCAAAAGAGATGGGCCGCCTCGATGTTGGCCAATCCATCGCCGTTAAGGACCATTGTGTCTTGGCCGTCGAAGCCTTGGAAGGGACCGACGAAGCCATCATTCGTGCCGGGCCACTTTGTCGAAAGGGTGGTTTCATTTTGGTGAAAGTGGCCAAACCCAATCAGGATATGCGGTTTGATGTTCCCACCGTGGGAATCAAAACCATTCAAAACCTCCATAGGTCGGGCGGCCGCGTTTTGGCAATCGAGGCGGAAAAGACTGTTTTTCTAGATGGGCAAGAAACCATTTCGCTGGCCAATCGCCTAGGTATTGCCATTGTTGCATTGGACCATGGCAAAGTCCGATTCGCCGACAAAAATTTTCCGGATTTTCAAACCTTGGGAAAGGTGGCCTAAACTTCTGCTTCCAAGGGCATAAATTATCCCTTGAACAGCCATGGATCAACCCCACGGCTTGGTGAAACGGACCGGGATGGGCAAGCGGGAATGGCATCCATATCAGTTTCAATCAACCCGGCCCTTGTGGGCACCGCCGCCTTAAGGGGTGTCCCATTGGACGCCTTTTTAGCAGGCGGCCCCGATCGTAATCCCCTGCTCACCTTCCGCGATGGCAAAGCCCCGGTCCAAACCTTTTCTTACAATGGCGATGAAAGCCTCCACCTCTGGGCGCTTATCCCCCTTCCCGGAGTCGGGGAGGTCTTGGGGGCCACGGGCAACCTTATGGTGGGAACCCGGGTATATCCTCTTTTGCTTGAACTGTTTCGTGGCAAGCTTTGTCGGATTCAAAATCAGGCCTCGGATTGGCAGCTCTTGGGGCTTGAACTTCCCACCGACATCCTGCAAAGACTGAGGCAACTGACCCATCGGTTGGTAACGATTGTCACCAGCCCCAATCCGGTGCCCGAAGATGATGTGTGCCTTGCCGCCCTGACCGAGGCGCATGTTCTTGGCAATGACCTTACCGATGTTTATGTACACCGACTTTTTGAGCTGCGTACTCTAAAGCAGGGGCGCCTTTCGACCGTACTTTCTGTCGGGATGCCCGAAGATTTGGAACCGTTCGATTTCAAGGCCTTGGGGTCCTACTTGGCCCCCTTTGATCACCTGCACCTACCGGTTTCTTGGCGGGCCTTGGAACCCGAAGCGGGCAACCCAAACCTCGCGAAATTAGACCATTGGGTGGTAGCCGCCAAAGCAACCGGGAAAAAGCTAACCGCCGGACCGCTGCTGGATTTCAGGGCCCAAGGCTTGCCCGATTGGGTTTTGAAGGGATCGAAGGATCCCCAACAGATTACCGCCCTGCTTTCCAAGCATGTTCGCCATTTGATCGCCAGTCACGGTTCCCATTTTGATTCTTGGACCGTTATGCTTGGCGCCAATTTGTCCGAAGTTTTCGACCTTGACGAGGATGAATGGCTGCGGATGGCCTACCACCTGTGTGATGAGGCCAAGAGGGCCGGGAAAAACCTCAAACTGTCGTTGGGTGTGAGCCAACCTTGGGGGGAAATCATGTCCATTGAACACAGAAACCACAGCCCGTTCTCCTTTGCCGAAACCGTGGTTCGCACCGGCCTTCCCATAGCGTCAATCGCCCTTGACATGGTGATGGGGACCCTTCCTCGGGGGGGCTATGTTCGCGATGGTATCGAAACCTCCAAGATGATAGATCAGTTCGCCTTTTTGGGTAAGCCGCTCAAAATCTTGACCGGTTTTCCCTCCTCCCCTGATAGCGACCTTTTGGCGGACAGTACTGTCCGATTGGCGGGAGGCCACCTCGGCTTGCGTCACAGCCCAAAGGGGCAGGCTCTTTGGGCGGAAACCATGCTCCCGCTCATGCTCTCCAAGGCGGCGGTGGAGGAGGTGAGGTGGTGCCACCTCGATGATCGCCGACCCCACACCTACCCCAATTGCGGCTTGATCGATTCCAAAGGGAACGCCAACCCCGCCTTAGAGGTGCTTAAAAAACTCAAAGCCCAATACCTGAAATAGGCGTGTTGGGTGGGGCATGGGCGGATAAATCGTTGGTATCCGGACTTTGGCGAAGGTCAACGGAATTGGCCCCGAGGTTTTTTGACTTCCGCCCGTTTTTCAATTTCTCCCAAAACGCTCCCGATCCCTAAAAATTAGCAGTCTCTTAAAATTAGCAGTTTTTTAGGGTCTGATTGGTTTCCGATTCTTGTTTTTCCAGCATGGCCCAAAGCGATTCAGGCGTATTGGCGACTGCAAAAAGGCCACGATGAACGGAACCTATAAACCCTTCCACCACCATGTGGTCCAGCCAGGCAAGCATCGGGGTGAAAAACTCCCGGGTGTTGAGCAGGGCAATGGGCTTTTGGTGAAGGTTTAGTTGTCTCCAGGTGAGGATTTCGAAAAACTCGTCACAAGTTCCAAAACCGCCGGGCAGGGCCACAAACGCATCGGCCCGGGTGGCCATGACTGCTTTGCGTTCGTGCATGGTTTGAGTGAGGATCAATTGGTCGAGTTTGGGATGGGCCAATTCAAGGTCCCGCAAATGTTTTGGAATTACCCCGGTGACCTTTCCCCCTTGGGCCAAGGCGGCATCGGCGGCGATCCCCATTAGGCCGATGTGCCCTCCCCCAAAAACCAATTCGATGTTTGCTTTGGCCAAAATCCGTCCCAATTGGGCCGCGGCCTCGGAATATTCAGGATGCTGACCCCGGCGGGATCCGCAAAACAGAGCCACCGCCTGGATTTTGTGTTTCATCATGCATTCTCCAAAGAGTCTGGAACAGGAAGGCACTCTTCCTCTTCCAACCATAGCCCCAGACGATAAATTACAGGCAAGGGAATATCCGAAGCCAGTTCCTTCGTGAGATTCCTTTTTTTGTGGAGCCAATTATGAGTAATCCGTTGTCCAAGACGATTGTGATTTTTGGAGCTTCAGGCGACCTTACCGCCCGAAAGCTGATCCCCTCTTTGTACCGATTGGACCGCAAAAATAGGCTTCCTGAAGGCGTTCGCATTGTTGGGGTTTCAAGAACCAAGCTCTCGCATTTGGAATTTCAATCCCGAATGGGGGCGGCGGTCAAGCAATTCGCCGGGGCGGATTGGAATCAGGAAGATTGGGACCAATTTGCCCCAAGGCTGCAATATTGCTCGGGTGACGCCTCTACCAGCGAAGGTTTGGCCAGCCTCGAGGAATGGTTTAAAGCCCACGAAGGAGCGGGTGGGGCGCGACTTTTTTACCTTTCGGTTTCGCCTGATCTTTACGGAAGCATCGTTTCCCAACTTGCCGGTGCTGGGCTTACCAAAGTGCCCAGCCCAGAATTATGGCGCCGAATCATTATCGAAAAACCGTTCGGCCATAACACCCTCAGCGCCCAGTTGCTCAACGAAGAAATTCGGCAATTCTTAAAAGAGGACCAGATCTACCGAATCGACCATTACTTAGGGAAAGAGACTGTCCAAAACTTGCTGGTCTTTCGGTTTGGAAACACTCTTTTCGAACCGCTTTGGAACGCCAACTATATCGACCATGTTCAGATAACGGTGGCCGAAACCGTCAAAGTGGGAAGCCGCGGGGATTATTATGATCGGGCGGGGGTTCTCCGCGATATGTTCCAAAACCATCTGCTTCAAATCATGGCCATTGTGGCCATGGAAGCCCCGGCCCGTTACTCCGCCGACATGCTTCGTAATGAAAAAGTAAAACTGCTAGAAGCGATTACGATTCCCGACCCCAAGGAAGCAAGCGAGTCCATTTGGACGGGGCAATACGAGGGTTACCTTGCCGAAAAAGGGGTTCGCCCCGACAGCAAAACGCCAACCTATTCCGCGATTCGGCTCAATGTGGACAACTGGAGATGGCGGGGCGTCCCCTTTTTCCTCCGTTCGGGAAAGGCCCTTTCCAGCCGCACCAGCGAAGTTCAGATTCAATTTCGTTGTCCTCCGCACCTGATGTTTTCGCTCCCCCCTGGGGAAAAGCTGGAATGCAACCGGCTGGCGATTAGCATCCAACCCAACGAAAGCATTCACCTCAGGTTTCAAAGCAAGGTGCCTGATCAGGAAAAAATGACAATCGCGCCCTCCGAGATGGAATTTCAATACGGCAAGAGCTACTCCGGGGTACCCATTCCCGAAGCTTATGAGCGACTCCTTCAGGATGCCCTCGGGGGCGATGCTTCGCTTTTCATGAGGTCCGATGAAATTGAACGAAGTTGGGCGATCATCGAGCCATTCCTCAATGTGACGGAATCCCCTGATGCCCCCATCCCGGAGGAATACCCCTTGGGATCAATGGGACCGGTCGGAGCGGATGGTTTTATGGACAAAAACCTAAGGGAATGGTTGCCTCTTTATGGCAATCGACCCAGCTGATTTTTTGTATCGCCTGAACAAACCCCCTTTGAATGCATACTTGGGCATTTGAATTGATATTTCCTAGCCCTTTTGCGGACATCCCAAACAGGGGAGTCTAAAAGGAAGGTCGGGCCCGGTTGTCGCATTTGGCCTTTTGTCGGACGGCTTTTTTGTTTCCCCGATCTATGACCTTGCCCTCCCAAGACCCAACCGGCTAACCTAGGGTCAGGTTGGAGGGGACCGACTGGGTTATGGACATCAATTTGTTAGTGGATGCTGGCCTGCGTCGGGCACTTGTGGAGCCGGGGGGCAGCCTGTTGCATACCGCCAAAGATGGGGAACTAGGGCTTTTCCCCCTTTCGGCCTTGGGCAAACGGGCCGCCGTAAAGGCCCTGCATGAGGGGTATTTGGAGTCGGCACCTGAAATAGGCGGCGAGGCCGCAAGAATCACCCCAAAAGGGCAGGAGCGAATCGCCCAAAACTTGTGCCCTAAAACCATTCTTGACGATTTTGTTCGCATACTGGAACATCGCCAAATTGTGGCAAAGCAAATGTTTTCGGCTGCTCAAAAACAGATGGAACAATTAGACAGGATGCAGTTGGGTTTGACCGAACTTCGTTTGGCGATTTTAAAACGGGACGCCCTATTGGAACCGGCTCCTTTGGAATCATCGTTTGGAGAAATAGCACTCACTAAAGTTCGGCAGATTCTGGCCAACCACGAGCGGGAATTTGAAACGGATTATCTCCTGTTTCAGCTTTATGACCGATTAACGGAGCAACTCGGACCGTTCTCTATTGGGATATTTCACGATTTGCTTAGGGTTTGGCAAGGGGAGGGATTTGTGGCCCTCCATCCATGGTCGGGACCGCTTTATCAGTTGCCAAGACCCGAGGTCGCATTGCTTACTGGTCACGAAATCGCCTGCTATGCACGATGGTCCGCCCATTTGGACCATACCCTTGTGGCATCCAATGCTTCAAAATCCAATGATCCAAAATCCAAATCCACCGAAACGAGAATAGCAAGGTCTCTGGTAGGTTGAGAATTGAGGGGAAAAGAAGCAATGTTTACTAGCCTGAATCAAAGCGCAGCCGAAAAGATGTTGCAAACGCTTCGCGTTGCGGGAAACCCGTTTCGCAATCACTTTGCCCGTAATCCCGATGATGAGACTTGTGCGAAATACCATGTTCCCGAACTCTATTCTCGGGAACGAAACATCCTTTTGGGAATTGTGGACCGCCACCGTTACGCCAATGGTCAACCCTCGGAAGTGGTTCCGATTTTGGGAAACAAAGGAGCGGGAAAAACCCACCTCCTTCATTCGATCAAACATGGTCGGGAAGGAACATGGCAACTCCTTGTGACCCCCGGGACTTTTCACCGCGATACCGATTTTCTGGAGTATCTCTTCTTTCAGTTGATTGAAACGCTTTTGGGGGGGGCACGCCAAGGCAACGCCAGGCCCCTCGATTTTGTAGGCGAAAATCTGATCCGGCTCAAACTGATCGCCGCCCTTGGAAAAATGGGGCAAAAAGAAAGGCAATCACTTTTCCCCAGAGGACCGTTCCTTGGTTGGCTCAAAATGTTTGGCTATTCCACCAGCCAATCCCGCGAGCGGACCGAGTGGCTTTTGGAGCAACTCACTCGGCTGGGCAACCTGCCTTACAATCAAGGGGCGCTCCGCAAATTATGCGAACAGAGCGGATTGGGTGCCGATGCCGTGGTCCGCATTCTGGAAAATCATTCCGAACGAACCGAGGGGAAGAGCCCGTCCGCGCTCATGCGTCGGGCCCTGGTTTGTGGGTTCGCAAAAGCGGTTTTGCAAGGCAACGAAAATGACTTGGCCGAGTTTTTGACCAATGGTTTTGCCGAATTGAACATTCAAATCCGCCCAGGCCGCCAAGACCTTGTCCTTGCCCTGTTAAAAGTCCTTATGGAAATGTTTAGGACCCTTTGCATCCCGGTGGTGGTGGCCTTTGATCAGCTTGAAGATCTTCTTTTGGCCCGTCGTAACGATGAAACCCATCGCACCGCAGAAGCTTTTTTTGCCGGGATCGTCCATGCCATGCACCAAGTCGAGGGGCTAACTTTTCTTATATTCGCCGAAAGGGGCCTTTGGAACCGCTTCCTGCCGTCGATTGACGGCTACATCCAAGATCGCCTCAATCAGCCCCTTCATGTGCCAGGGCACGGGACGATTCATGCCCTGCGGCTTGAGGCTCCCCCGGTGGAATTGGTCCAACGAATGGTTGAAGCCAGGCTTCGGGCGATCCATGCCAGCCTTATTGATGCACGAGAACTTTCCCCGATCTATCCCTATACCATGGAACAAGTGGGGCGGATTGCGCGCACAGAGCCAACGCTTCGCGATATGATTCAGCAGTTTCGCAGGCTATTTGATTTGACCGTATTTGGAGCAGAATGTTCCGATAGCTATGAAACAATCCACAAGGTGGAGACCCTTCTTAGCCGAACACTTGCCAAAGAATCGAGGCAATCACCCGAGGAAGCCGAAGTAGAAACCGATCTGAAAGGGCAGGAAGTTTCAAACTTGGAAGGTTCGGAAAGCGAAACAGCAGGTGACATCGCGGAGGAAGCGAACCTTGCCGTAGATCCTGTTACGGGGTATTCCGATCCGGCGTCCCCGGGACCGTTGGTACAATCTCAATTGGGGTCGTATTTGGGGCTCATGGGGGGCGAAACCCTCCCTTCGCACGCCGACCTTTGGGATCAGGAAGTCAGGACTGCCCGTAGGAGGTTGGAGCCCGAAGGGGCCGTCACAGGGGCCACCCGTGAACTACAGGCTGGATTGGGACATTTTCTGCGCTTGGCTATGGATCATGGCGTTAAGGTGGGACCATGGCGCCTTCAACATGTGGTGGACGAATGGAACTTTGGGGAACACCCGACCTACGGTGTCCTTAGTATTGCTCATTGGACCTGTCGAGGAGGCAATCCTTGGCGGGTTGGCATTGGCCTTTTCTTGGGGCGTGGCCAAGGCAAACTAAAAGATTTGACCACTAAATTGAGTGTTTTTGACATTGAGCCTTCGGTTCTAGACCACCTGATTTTGCTTCGACCCGAGGACGATCCGACCCTTGCCGGAAAATCCAAACAACTTTGGCAAGATATGGAACAAAAGGGTCGGCATTGCCGATTGGAGTTGGTTGGATTAGAGGAGTTTTCTGCTCTTTTTGCCACCCCCCGGTTTGTTTCCGGGCTTTTCGAAAGTTTACCCTCCGGCCAAATCGTTCCCAATCAGGCCGACTTGATTCAAGATCGATGCGAGTCCCTTTTGAAGCAACTTTGCATGCCGGTACAGGGAGGTTAATCCCCGGTAGGGGTTGTGACATGAGTTCAATTCCGTGGGAAAAATCTGGCGCGGTTTGGGCTTGGTGGTCTGCATTAGCCAATTTCGAACAGCGTCCCGCCCTTCCCGGCGAAATGATTTTGGGGCGCATTGAAGAAATCCTTCACCTGTTGGGCGACCCGCACTTGGACGCCAAAGTCATTCATATAACCGGGACCAAGGGCAAAGGATCGACCGCCGCAATGGTCGAGTCCGTTCTTCGCCATTCTGGGAAACGGACAGGTCTTTTTACATCGCCTCATTTGAGCGAAGTTACCGAGAGATTCCAAATAGATGGCATTTCAGTGTCCCATGAAGAGCTTGGCCGGGCAGTTTGGGAAGTTCAATGTGCCTTGGAATCGCACCCCACTTTGATCGAGCAATACGGCCTTCCCACCTTTTTTGAAGTGGCCACAATTGCCGCCTTTGTGCTATTTGCCAAGGCCAAAACAGAATGGATCGTACTCGAGGTTGGCCTTGGGGGGCGTTTGGATTCCACCAATATTTGCCATCCGGTGGCCTGTATTATAACCACTATCGGCCTCGATCACACGAAAGTTTTAGGCGAGACCCTTGAACAAATCGCCTTTGAAAAGGCGGGAATCATAAAACCGGGTGTTCCTGTGATTAGTGGCGTCACCGACGAACCCGCAAGGTCTGTGATCCGCCTTGCC
>SIAL01000078.1 GCA_009691815.1 Gemmataceae bacterium
TAATTGGAGCCACTATTGGACAGGTGGAGTTTCTCGGATGGGATTCAAATCCAATGGGGCTAAGGTGAACCGAATTGAATATCGATCCAAAGCGATGAAATCGCTCTTTAATGGCAAGGATCTTTCCGGATGGAAAGTGTTTCCTGATAAGAAGTCGTTTTTTCAATGGAATCCACAGGGGTGGCTCTCTGTAAATAATGGTCAAGGTGACCTTCAATCCGAACAAGTTTTTGGCAATTTCTTTACACAAGTCGATGTGAAAACAAACGGAAAACACCTAAACAGCGGGATTTTCTTTAGGGGAATCCCTGATCAGTATTGTTTGGCCTATGAAGCTCAAATCCGCAATCAATTCAATGAAACGGCGGACCAAAAGTATTCCGTGGAAACCTTCAACCCAAAGACAAACAAGTTGGAGGGAAAGTTGGAAATGAATTCAAAAGCCGTGGACTTTGGAACCGGGGCAATTTATCGTCGGATCCCCGCCCGGGTGCAGGCTTCCAAGGACAATGAATGGTTTACCCTTTCCATTGCGGCCTATGAGCGGCATTTTTCTACATGGGTCAATGGCATTCAGGTCACGGATTGGACGGACAATCGACCGATCAATGATAACCCAAGGCTTGGATACCGTTCGAAACCGGGTGCCTTTTCCATTCAGGGCCATGACCCCACCACGGACATCGACTTTAGAAATTTCAGGGTAAAATCATTGGACGAATAGGATCGTTTGGAAAGGACCTCGAACTAAAAAAGGCCACCCCCATTATTTGGAGGTGGCCTTGGGTAGTAGGGTAATTTCCTTGCCTAAACGCGTTACGGGAAGCAAGCTATTAGGGCAAAAATTACGGCGGCTTCGGCAATGGATCCGGTTGCACTCACCCCAATTGGGTAAACCATTAAAGGCACGGGGTCACCTGGAAGCGACCAGCCGGCATTGGAATCGAAGCGACGGAAAGGATCCTTCGCCAAGTTGTAGGGTGTAAGGAAGACTCCCGCAAAAAAGGTTCCCGCCGAAACGATCGGGGTGATGGGGCCAAGGTCCCAACCATATCGCTCAAAGTTTAATTGTTGGTAAAGGAGTCGGTTATGAACCAAGTAGGCTGGTTCCACAACCCGTTCGATGGCTTGCCAATTTGAAGCGCGCCAATTCGGATCGTAGGGCACCTTGGTAAGGACAACTTCCATGGGAAATAGGATTCTTTCCATTTGGGGTTGGGCACGCTTTTCTTGGCGCATGCGTTCCCGAAGCCCTTCCTCCGATTCCAATCGGAAAAGGCGCTCTGGACCAGGTGGATCCAGTTGGATGGTAAATGGTCCCAATTGGTCTTGGGCATGGGTGTCAACCATGGCGGGACGGTTGCCTAGCGGGCCCCCGGGGATTGGACGGACATTTGGTCCATCTTGTGCGAAGGACACGCCAAGCATTGCCCAAAAGGCAATGCTTCCAAGTCCTTTAAGCCCCATCCTTGCCCGAATACTCGGACCGGATGCTGTAATTGGGCGCTTCCTGAGTGATGGCAATATCATGAGGATGGCTCTCCTGCATACTTGCGGCCGTGACCTGGATAAACCGGGCCTTGGTCCGCAATTCCTCGATTGTTTTCGTGCCGCAATACCCCATTCCGGCACGCAAACCGCCCACAAGTTGATAAACAAACGGTGCTAACGGTCCTTTGTAGGGCACCCTGCCCTCCACACCCTCGGGAACGAGTTTATCTCGCCCCGAGACTTCTCCTTGGCGATAGCGGTCCTTTGAACCCGCCATCATTGCCCCTTGGGAGCCCATGCCCCGATAGAGCTTGAAACTTCGCCCTTTGTACAGAATTGTTTCGCCGGGGCTTTCCGTATGGCCAGCCAAAAGGCTTCCCAGCATTACCGTGTTTGCCCCAGCGGCAATGGCTTTGGTAATATCACCCGAATAACGAATGCCCCCATCGGCAATTACCGGAATTCCTGTTCCCGCCAAACCACCAGCTGCTTGGTGAATGGCGGTGATTTGCGGAACCCCAACACCCGAAATGATTCGGGTGGTACAAATGCTTCCCGGCCCAATACCCACTTTGATTGCGTCGGCACCGGCATCCGCCAAGGCCCTCGCCCCTTCCATGGTTGCCACATTTCCAGCGACCACCTCGATGGTAAACTGTTTTTTGATCTGTCGGACTGTTTCAATTACATTGCTCGTGTGACCGTGTGCGGAATCCACCACAACGACATCGACGCCCGCTTTGATTAACGATTCTACTCGCTCAAAATCAAGAACACCCACCGCCGCACCTACTCGGAGGCGGCCGCGAGAATCCTTACAGGCATTTGGGAAATCGCTCAACTTGTCAATATCCTTGATGGTGATTAAGCCCTTCAGTCGGTAGTTATCGTCTACCAATAAAAGTTTCTCTACCTTATTTTTCGTTAAAATCCGCTCAGCCGCTTCAAGCGTTGTATTTTCCGGGGCGGTAATCAAATTTTCAAAGGTCATTACCTCCTGAATTCGCTGATTGTTGTCGGTGAGGAATCTTAAATCCCGCCGGGTAAGGATGCCCTTCAAAAGCCCGTTAACGGTAATGGGAACGCCACTTATCTTGTTTTGCTCCATGATTTTACGAGCATTTCCAACCGGTTCTTCGGGGTGTAGTGTCACCGGATCCGTAATGATCCCATTTGCACTTCGTTTGACTTTGTCCACTTCCCTAGTTTGGTCGGCAATAGTCATGTTTTTGTGAATAAAACCGATACCACCTTCCTGAGCCATGGCTATGGCCAAATCACTTTCCGTAACCGTGTCCATAGGGGAAGATATGATTGGGATATTAAGGCGAATATTTTTTGTCAGAAATGATCTTACATCTATATCTCTGGGAAGTATATTGCTATACCCAGGTTCTAGCAGGACATCGTCATAGGTGATTCCCCGATATGCAATCCGATCCATTTGCCACCTCCCGTTTCAAAAATTATAGGTGACCCAAGGCGTTTGGACCTCCTTTCGGAAAGGGTTTCCCTTCCTTACTGTTTTCGGTTGGCAGGATTGGATTCCATCAGGTTGAGAGCTTTTTGCAAATAATTAGCCAATTGGTTTTGGAGCGATGGCCCTTGCGTGTTGCGGTTTTCTTGATTCCATTCCAATCCTTGGCGTAGCGTTTTTTTGAAGATTTGGTTGTCCCAAATTCCCTCGGTTTGTCCAAAATCCGGGCCCTGAATCATCGAGCTATGGGCCATTAACCTTCCATTATTGTCAACAATGCGGCAGGAAAGCCAATTTTTAATGGACAGGGCTTCCATTGAAATCGTTTGACCTAATCCCGGTTCCAGAGGTTGGGAACCTATTACCCCTTCTTCACTAATCCATTCTAAAATAGTGTTTGGCCCAACAAAATCGACAAATGCTTGGGCAACTCCTGGCCCCTTTCCCAAACCCAATAGAGGTCCATTGGAAGCGGTGCCTTTCCCTTTTTTAATCAAAGCCATGATCCTATCCAATGGTAGTCCAATGGTTGGAAGGGATGAATCTCCGATTTTGATCCAAGTGAAGGATTGGCCCACTCGAATTTGGTTGTTGCATTTTCCGGAGGAACCAACGATACCACAGGCTATTCCAGCTGTCCAAAGGGAATAAATTCTATTCAGACGACTTTCCGGAGTTAGGACAGATTTTCCTAACGAAGCGCAAAGTTCGATAGCGTCGATATCGCCATTCACGACACCTGCAAGGGCTTCATATTCTGGCAATTGGGGATCCAATTCAGGCCAAATAACCACACCTTTGATTCGATGACACTGGTGACACCAATCCTGAATCGACCATGGTGTTTCGTTGTTTTTCCAGCCAGAAAACCAAGGATATATGGGCCGGTGGGAATGCAAAAGGGAAACCGATCCCAAAACAGGATGACGGTTTAGGGTGTTGACAATAATTGACGAACGGGAAGATTCCAAGGCGGGTTGGGTTCCGGAAAACTCCACCAATTGAGCGTAGTTTGGTTCCTTGGGTGGGGAGGTTTCAGGCCAATGGGCCGCTGCAAGTATTTGAACCAAGTTCATTCCAGAAGCTTCCGCCTCTAATAAAGCGGCTTTGGGCGAAAGGCCATGGGTTCGAAGGTCAACCGCAAACCATCCCAAAGGTTCTGATGGAGCCTTGGTGAGGGGAATACGGACGGCAAGTTGGCCCGCTAGGATTTCGATTTGGCCTTTCCAGGCCGCATAGCCCGGCTTTGCTAGGACATTGACGCTATGGATTCCGGGTTGAATTGGGATTTCAAAACCGCCATTGGAGGCACAGTAGATTTCATTATTGACAAGTAGTTGAGCCGGGCACTCTCCCCCAACAAGCGGGGAAGGATTCCAACCCATGGGTATTATTGGGGTCCCTTTGTGGTCCCAGATGGAAATCCAACAAGGGACCGGTTTGCCCTCTAGGCTGATCCGAAAATGTACCATGGGTTCAACTAATTCCAGGCGGCTCCGGCTCGATCAAGGATAGTTCGAAACGCGTCGATAGCCAAGGGGAAAAGATCTGGGCCGGTATAACCTCCGGTAGGGCCACCACCGCGAAAATGCGGTTCCATAGTGGCAAAACCCTTGTACCCCGATTGGGTTGCCTCGTCAATCACTTTTTGCCATTGTCCTTGTCCCCGGCCAGCGAGGCATCCATGTTTTTCGCCATGGATCCAATCCTTAATGTGCAGGTGGACGGTGTGTGCCTTGGTGCGGTTCCAGCCTTCGATGGGGCAATAACCACAAAAAACAAAATTGGCCGCATCGTAAGCCGCCTTGAAATGGGGTGAAGAGATTTGGCGGAAAATATCTTCCACCCTTTCCGGAGAGTCTCCATAGATATTGTGTTCGTTTTCATGAAGCAAAATCAGTCCCGCTTTTTCCGCAAGGCGCACCTTGGTTTCCAATCGGGCCATGACCTCCGAACGCCAGGTGGCCCAATCCCCGCCCACTTCGGGAAGGTAGTAGCTGAATATGCGAATGTTTGGGGTTTCTAACCGTTTGGCGAGTTCGATGGCCCGTTCAAATCGCTTTAGGTGTGGCTCAAACGGGGAATCAATCCTCACCTTGCCAATGGGTGAACCGATTGCACTTAACCCGAAACTGTGTTTTTTCAGCAGGGATTGAAACTCGCTGATTTGAAGGTCGGTAAGGTCAAGGACATTTGTGGAGTGAATGGAACGGAATTCAATCCTGTGGACGCCGGAACGACCAAGGATGGCCATTTGGTGTTCGGGGTCCGGGCCAATTTCGTCGGCAAATGCGCTAATGGTGTACAGGGACATTGGTATCCTTTCGCAAAAGTTTTGTTCCAAAGATGTTCTAAACCCCCGCACCAGGGTTCCAAAGAACATCTCCTTTTCCTTCATCATTGTGAATTCGGGCCATAACGAACAGAAGGTCACTGAGCCGATTGAGATAAATCAGGACCTGTTCGTTGATTGTTTCTTGACGGGCTAGGCCGACTACCAACCGTTCCGCCCGTCGACAAACCGTGCGTGCCACATGGCACCAAGCGGCTAGGGGTGAGCCACCCGGTAGCACAAAACTATTCAAAGGAGTTAACCGTTCATTGAGGTTGTCGATTTCGGATTCCAATTTTGTTACCTGTTCCTTTCGGATCCTAAGGCAAGTTCTTTGGGATGGGTTGGGATCCTCGGGAACACACAAGTCCGCGCCAACATCGAATAGGTCGTTTTGGATGCCTAACAGAAATGCCCGCCATTCACCAAGGTTTGTGGTTGCCAATAAAACGCCAAGGACAGCATTGAGTTCATCCACCGAGCCATACGCTTCAACCCGGATGTGGTCTTTGGGCACGCGCTTTCCATTGCCTAAACCGGTATCCCCTTTGTCGCCGGTTTTCGTGTAAATTTTGCTTAGGTATACCATGTTTGGATTCCCCGTACCTTTATTGTCTAGCTGGTTTGTTGGTTGAGGAAACGGAAAAACCCGGGTGTTTCCCGGGTTTTGGGCGGAAAAGTTTCTGAACGAGCTTAACTGCAACCAGAGGTTGACCCACAGGATTCACATTTCAAGCAGGTTCCATTACGGACCAAGGTCAACTGGCCGCAATCTGTGCAAGGGTCTCCTTCATAGCCTTTTTGTCGGGCCTCGCGAATTTTTTCATTTTGGGACACTTTCGGACCCGTTTGGCGGCGGGTCCCATCCATTGCCTTGGCGGAAACCGTTGTCGTTTGGCCTCCCAAGGGAGTGGCGGTTGCCAGGGAATGAGGTCCATTGGTGGTGGATGGCCCCTGCCCCTTTGGGCTCATGGGGTGAAGGTGACCCGACCGGGGTATGGATACCTTTGATGGACGACCGGTGTCGCCATCTTCTAGGATCCGTTCTGAGATGATCTCTTCCTTTTCGAAAGCGGGAGGATCTTCGGAACGGTGAATGGCATCGGCACGGAGGTCTTCGGGATCAACATGGGCCAACTCATGGCGACCCAGATAAGTAATGGCCAGCTCACGGAAAATGTAGTCAATGAGACTGGTGGACATCTTGATGTGGGGGTTGCCCTGCACCATGCCGTTTGGCTCAAAGCGCGTAAAGAGGAAGGCATCGACAAACTCGTCCAAAGGGACCCCATGCTGAAGTCCAAGGGACACCGCAATGGCGAAACAATTGGTCATGCTCCGAAACGCCGCTCCCTCCTTGTGCATGTCCAAGAAGATTTCACCGAGTGTTCCGTCTTCATACTCCCCTGTTCGAAGGTAGATTTTGTGGGGTCCGATTCGTGCTTTTTGGGTGTAACCCGAACGACGGTCCGGTAACCGGCGCCGTTGTGTCAAATACCGATAGACCACCTTTTCCGCTACGCGAACAGCATCGACTTTCTTTTCGTTTGCCCCGGTTTCGCCGAAGTCATCCTCGTCATCAAGGCTGCTTACTGAATTGAGGGGCTGACTGAGTTTTGACCCGTCGCGATAAAGGGCATTGGCCTTGAGCATCATCTGCCAGCTTAAGAGGTAGGCTTTTTTGATTTCCTCAATCGTTGCCCCTTGAGGCATGTTGATGGTTTTCGAAATGGCACCCGAAACAAAAGGCTGGGCGGCCGCCATCATTCGGATATGCGATTCGGGGGAGAGGTATCTTTGGCCAGTTTTTCCACACCGATTGGCACAATCAAAAACGGGCAAATGTTCATCTCGAAGGTTTGGTGCTCCCTCAATGGTCATAGTACCACAGACATAATCGTTTGCCTCAACGATTTGGTCCTGGCTAAAGCCCATTGCTTTGAGCAGATGAAACGATGGATCCTCAATCGACTCCTGGGAAAGGCCAATGGAACCGGTTAAAACCTGATCACCAATGGTCCAGCGATTCAGGACGAACTGCAACTCGAACGCCCCGGGGAGTAATTCCTCCACCCGTTTGATGGCTTCTTCTGGTAGACCTTTTGCCGCCAAAGTTTCGTGATTGATATGGGGACAACTGCGAAGAGTACCCGATCCCCGGCAATGGCGAACGATGTCCTCGATTTGTCTTGGTTTGTATCCCAACTTGCGTAAGGCCGTTGGCACGGAGGAGTTGATAATCTTGAAATACCCGCCTCCGGCGAGTTTCTTGAACTTGACCAGGGCAAAATCTGGCTCTACCCCAGTGGTGTCACAATCCATGACAAGGCCAATTGTGCCAGTAGGGGCAATGCAGGTCACCTGAGCATTACGAAGGCCATGGGTTTCCGACTCGGCCACCATCAGATCCGCCTCTTCCCTAGCCGCCTCAAGGAGGTAGGCCGGGGCATAGATGGGATCGATTCCAACAGGCGTAATGGTCAAATTTTCGTAATCCGACCGGTCAAGATTGTAGGCGGCCCGGCGATGGTTTCGAATCACCCGAAGCATGGGTTCTTTGTTTGCTTCGTACCGGGCAAAGGGACCAACCTTGGCGGCAATTCGGGCGGACATAACATATGAGGCAGAGTGCATGAGTGCCGTGATGCAGGCACAAACCGCACGACCCGTGTCGGAATCGTAAGGCATCCCCTGAACCATCAAGAGTGAACCCATGTTGGCATAACCCAACCCGAGAGTTCGGTAATCAAAGGACTTGCGGGCAACCGGAATGCTTGGAAACTGTGCCATGAAAACGGAAACTTCTAGGACCAAGGTCCATAGATAGGTAGCATGGCGGAAGGATTCGACATCAAACCGGGAAGCCTCTAGGTCGAAAAACTTGATCAGGTTTAGGGATGCCAAGTTGCAGGCGGTGTCATCAAGAAACATATATTCGCTGCACGGATTGGAGGCGTTGATTCGGCCATCCACCGGGCAGGTGTGCCATTCATTTATCGTGGTATCGTATTGAACACCGGGATCGGCACAGGACCAGGCGGAATAGCAGATTTGATCCCAGAGCTGAGTCGCCGGGAGGGTTTTGAACGGTTTTGCAACTCGTTTTTCCCGTTTGGCTGCCGTTTTTTCGGTCCGCCCGTAGAGGTTCCATTCATTGTTCGCCAAAACCGATTCCATGAAGCCGTTAGTAATACGAACCGAGTTGTTGCTGTTCTGGCCTGAAACGGACAAATAGGCCCTCGAGTTCCAATCGGTATTGAATTCTTCCACCTTAAGTCCGGAAAATCCTTGTCGGGAAAGCTGGATGGCCCGATCCACATAATTTGCGGGGATTTCATCCGCCCGGGCCTCAATCATGGCTTTACGCAAATCGGGATTTTTTCGGGGATCAAATCGATCTTGGCCAATCCTCCCTTGTGTTCCCCCTTGAGAAGCACAAGCCTTCATCACCAAATTCAAATGGCGGTTGAGGAGTTTGGACCCGACCACCAAGGCGGCCACTTTCTGCTCTTCAAGCACCTTCCAGTCAATGAATTCCTCAATATCCGGATGATCGAGGTCAAGGACGACCATCTTTGCGGCTCGGCGCGTCGTTCCACCAGACTTAATGGCCCCCGCCGCCCGGTCCCCAATTTTGAGGAAACTCATTAGGCCGCTGGATTTTCCCCCACCCGATAATGATTCTCCTTCACCACGAATTGAGGAGAAATTGCTACCGGTCCCAGAGCCATATTTGAATATTCGCGCCTCTCGGACCCAAAGGTCCATGATCCCACCGTCATTTACCAAATCATCACTAACAGATTGGATAAAACAGGCATGGGGGGCAGGATTCTCGTAGGCCGATTTCGACCGAACCACTTCGTTACTGGCGGGATCAACCCGATAGTGCCCTTGGGCGGGGCCATCAATTCCATAGGCCCAAAAGAGGCCCGTATTAAACCATTGGGGAGAGTTTGGTGCCGCCATTTGCGTGGCCAACATATAGCAAAGTTCGTCATGGAAGTTTAGGGCTTCCTCCTCCGATGAGAAATAACCACCCTTCCAGCCCCAATAGGTCCAACAGCCAGCCAAGCGCCTGAAAACTTGCCGGGCGTCTGTTTCATGGGTAGTCCGATTGTCATTCTTGGAGGTTTGACTCTTCCAAAGCCAAGTGGGCAACCCCTCCTCGGAAACCTTTTCTGTTTTTACAGGGATACCTGCTTTACGGAAATATTTTTGGGCAAGAATATCCACCGCCACTTGGGACCAACCCTCGGGCGCAAGGATATCCTTCATTTCAAAAACCGCCTTACCATCCGGATTGACAATGCGTGATGTCCGGCTGATGAAGGTTACCGAAGCAAAGGGATCCTTGCCAGGGCTGGTGAAGCGTCGGGAAATGAGCATAGTGTCTGGATCCTATCCTTGGACCAAAGAAGTCCAAACCAAATGAACCGCCTGACATGATGACCTTTGACGGGGTAATCGTCAACAGGTCGCAGGTACAAATCTGCCCAAGATTTTTGCTTAAGAGTAATTCTGCAAAAATGGGAAGTTTAGATAAATCAGGTCCCCGTCACCGTTTGCACGAAGGGAAGTGTGAGACCGGGTTGGTCCTGATATTTTCCTTTTTTGTCGGCATAACTGGTGCGACAAAGGCCGGCACCTTCAACAAACAAAATTTGGGCGATCCCCTCGCCGGCATAGATTTTCGCCGGAAGCGGGGTGGTATTGCTGATCTCAATGGTGATTCGTCCTCGCCACTCCGGTTCAAGCGGGGTGACATTCACAATAATCCCGCAACGGGCGTAGGTGCTTTTTCCCACACAGATGCCAATGACATTGCGGGGAATTTCAAGGTATTCGACCGTTTCCGCCAAGGCGAAACTATTCGGCGGAATGACACAGAAGTCTGCCTCAATATCCACAAAAGATTGGGGATCAAAGTTTTTGGGATCAACAACCGTTCCGTACACATTGGTAAAAACTTTGAAGCGTCTGCCCACCCGGACATCGTAACCGTAGCTGGTAATGCCGTAAGAAATTCGGCCCGGCCTCGATTCGGAGGAGGCTAAGGGATCAATTTTCACATCCCTTTCAATTCGCCAATCCGGAAGCACACCCATCGTCTATCCCCAGCCAAAAAAATGATCCTAAACGAAAATCTAAGGAGATCTAAACGGGAAGCAAACCTAAAATACATATTTCTCCAAGTTGCTA
The DNA here is from genome assembly GCA_009691815.1 of Gemmataceae bacterium. Classification (GTDB taxonomy): domain Bacteria; phylum Planctomycetota; class Planctomycetia; order Gemmatales; family Gemmataceae; genus SYLG01. The sequence continues at coordinate 10,503 of SIAL01000078.1, forward strand.
CTCTGGCATGGTTTGCGAATTAAAACTTCTTTGGTATTTAGTGTTTCGTGGGGATTTGGCCTGCCGTCTGTGGGCAAGCCCCCTTTTTCACGGAAGTTTTGACAAAAAAGTCTTAACCACCCAATGAGATCCCATTTCTGGAGATTCTTTGAGGGCTTGATTCCAAAGCTGTTTCGATTCGGTGGGATGCCCCGCCTCGAGCAAAAGAAAAGCTCGGCAGCTATTGAGTTCTCCAAGAATATTTCGCGCGCTTTCCGCGGTAAAGTGGATATTCATGGCTTCGTCCAAATCAAATCCCGTGAGTCGGTTTTCGCCGGAACTAAAGTCCCAAAACGAGGCGATCCAAGGCCCCAATCCTGAAGCCGTTTGTTCTTGATTGAGCAGATGGCGGCCCAGATTTAGGGAGAGCATTTCAATGGTTGTGGGCGGGTTTTTAACATCTTTTGGTGCTCGCAGCAAAGTAAACTTTACCATGGTTCGAATTATTTCCTGTCTTTCCCGGGCAAGTTGCTGCAAAGATTCCGCAAGGTAGGCCTCGGC
>SIAL01000079.1 GCA_009691815.1 Gemmataceae bacterium
GGGGATCTGTTTTGTCAAACCAGCATTTGCGGCAGATGGCGGGGAAGGTTGGTTGTTCCCAAAAACCGTGGTGGCCCAAGGTTATTCCCCAAACTGTTTTTCCGCAACCTCGATGGCCCGAAGAAGTCCCCGGGCTTTGTTGAGTGTTTCTTCCCGTTCAAACCTAGGAACACTGTCCGCAACGATGCTTATTAAAAGGGGACGGGAAAAGTTTTTTTCGGTTGGTAGACGCATTTGTCCAAACGATTTGTACTCCGATGCTAATCATTCCCAGCTGACCGCGCTTAAGCAATTTTAGGGGCCTTCGACAGTTCATCAAATTTTACGACTTCATGAATAAACCACGAGATGTTTTGCGGAGATCCCTTGAAGGAAAGAAACTTAGGGCTTAAGTTAATGCCATTGTAACCTGACCATCTTTCCATCTTGTTCTATATCAACTTCTGGTAATTTCCAAGGGGCCACAATGAAATTTCAATGTTCGCTTTTTTCCAAAAGCGTTACCCAAGTTTTAGAAAATCTAGGTAGTCGGCTCAGCAATGTCAAAATCGCTCAACTTAAATCCGTTTGGCAAGAGGAATGGAAGCGCAAGCTTCAGCAACTTAAAAGTGAAGAATTGCGCATTCCCGGTGTTACCATTGCCGTAGTGGGGGGCACTGGGGCTGGAAAGAGTACTCTTCTTAATGCCTTGCTTGGAGTACGAATTCTTCCCGTCAGCACTTCGCGCGCATGTACCGCCGCAATTTCAGAAGTAACCTATTCTGGTTCGGAGTTTGCAGCAAACATTGAATTCGTTTCCCGGGCGGAATGGGACAGGGAAATTACACATTTACTTGGGGACATGGCCGACGAGGGACCCATCGAAGGGCCTACTACAAGTGACGGCGATGGGGTTGCGAAAGCTGCACGAAACCGCATACAAACCGTTTATCAAATTTCTGACGAAGAAATCAAACAGGGAATGACGATTGAAGCCCTTAAAGAACCGGCCGAAATAAAGGTTGCACTTGACGCAGGATTCATAAAAATCGCAAGTCCTAATGCAGAAGACTTCAGGAAAGAGCTTTGCAAATACCTGGACTCTAAGCAAAAATTTTGGCCATTGGTTAAATCCGCTAAGATTACTGGCCCTTTTCCAGGACTCAAAACGAATGGTGTTAATCTCGTAGACTTGCCCGGGCTTAATGATCCCAATGAGGCTAGAGAACATGTTACTAGAAAATACATAAAGAACAGCCGATTTGTTTGGATTGTCTTCAACATTAAACGAGCACTAACGCGCGATATTCAAGCTATCATTCAATCAGACGATTTTGTCCGTCAAATTGTTATGGATGGTCAAGACAATGCCCTAACCTTTGTAGGAACTCATGCCGATGAATTCGATCGAGAGACGGCGATTGAGGAGTTTTCGGTCGCTGAAGAGGCAACGGATTCAGAGATTGCCAGAAAACGGAATTTGGTGGTGAAAAGCAACATTTGTGACCAACTTCACGAATTTGCTGAAAGCTTGGCTCAGAAGGCTGGCGATCTGTCCCGATCCGAAAAACTAAGTGCAAGACTTCAAAAATCTCCTGTGTTCACAGTATCTGCCAAGGACTTTATGTTTTTGGAAAAGATTTCGAAAAATCGCAGCTCAATATTTGTAAATAGTGGTGAAACTGAAATTCCTGCCCTTCGCGAACATCTTGCAACGATTTCAGCAGCCTACACTGAAGGTGCCCATAAGGAATCTTTGAATAAACAATTCGGTGATCTGATTTTTGAAATAAAGCATCGAATCAAAATGGAGATTAATAACATTGATTATTCTCGGGAATTGACAGGAAAAAAACGAAAGGAAAACAGGATTGCTCTTGAGCAACTCTGTACCTTTCTTAAAAACGATATAAAAAACCTATGTGAAAAATTTATAAATGACCTGAAAACCAATCATGAATTTCTTAAAGAACGATTAAAGGTGGCTTTCGACAAAGGAGAGTCAGAACTGAATGGAGTAACCGAAAAATGGAATCGCATTCATGTGAAAACACTGACGGCAATTGTTCGTCGCAAAGGCAGGTATGATAGCCCGACATCAGGTCATTATAATTTTTCCGAAGAGTTATCCAAGCCGGTACTTGACGCAATCCTTTTTTCATGGGTAGATTTCTTTGGAGACAAGATGTCCGTCTCCCTTGACAGCGGTACAGAAAAGTTTTTGAATCGTGCTAGTAAATTTGCTGGTGACACTTCTTGCCTTTTCAATCGGAAAGGGACGGAAACCTTGAGTTTTTCTGATGATTCGGAATCTTCAAAGGTTGTAAACGAACGGTTGATTAGATCCGATGTTCGCAAGTACAAGGATGAAATGGTTGATCAGGTGGAAGAGGTCCGTTCGAAATTGTATGATCGTATTCCGAAAGGAATCGCGGATAATATGCGAGTGGCGTATGGTGGGGTTGTAAACGAGGAAGGAACTGGAATGAAGGGGAGAATCCTTGCCCATCTTTCGGCTCATGCTAAGAGAATTTCGAAAAGTGTTTTTAGCGATACCCGTATAACAATTAATGATGGCGTCCAAAAGTTGATTAATTTTATGGATAATAAGTACCAAAAGATGGGTGATGGAGTTTGCAATCGACTTCCAGGACAAATCAATAATTTTACACAAGACGACTCACAAATGGATGCAACAAGCGAGTTGATTTCCACTGAATTATTGGAGATTCTCCATAATTTAGAACAAACAAATGTTTGAATGCGATTTGTTAAAGACGATCTTATTAAATACTAATTAATAGTGTGGATTCGATAACAATTAAAGACTTTTCTGAAAAAAACCTTCGCCACTCGTTGTTTGATTACCCTGCCTTTGAAATGAGTCGCAAACCGCCATCAGGGCAATTTCCAAATGCCCTAAACGGTGGTTGTTCCCAAAAACCGTGGTGGCCCAAGGTTATTCCCCAAACTGTTTTTCCGCAACCTCGATGGCCCGAAGAAGTCCCCGGGCTTTGTTGAGTGTTTCTTCCCGTTCAAACCTAGGAACACTGTCCGCGACGATGCCCGCTCCCGCTTGAACGAAGGCCGTATCGCCCATCATCACAATGGTCCTAAGGGCGATGCAGGTATCCATGTTGCCAGAGAAGTCGATGTAGCCGACCGCGCCGCCATACGGGCCCCGTTTGTGGGGTTCGAATTGATCGATGATTTCCATGGCCCGCACCTTGGGAGCGCCGGAGAGCGTACCGGCAGGGAGACACGCTTTGAGGGCATCCATGGGGGAACACTTTTCTTGGAGTTGCCCTTGGACCGTGCTGCACAGGTGCATTACATGGCTGTATTTTTCGACCGTGAGAACATCCTTCAAGGTGACCGAACCAAATTGGGAAACCCGGCCAATGTCGTTACGGCCCAAATCCACAAGCATGATGTGTTCCGCCCGTTCCTTCGGATCACCCATTAGCTCACGGGCAAGAGCCTCATCCTCATCCGGGGTTTTTCCCCGCTTTCGGGTGCCGGCAAGGGGGCGAATGGTGGCCAATCCCTCCTCGACCCGCACCATGATTTCGGGCGAGCTGCCAATAAGGCTTAAGTTGTCCGAGCGGACGAGAAACAAAAACGGACTGGGGTTGACCACCCGCAAGGCCCGGTAAATGGAAAGGGGGGTGGCTGTGGTTTTGGTCTTGAGCCTTTGGCTTAACACAACTTGAAAAATATCGCCCGCGCGGATGTATTCCTTGCACGATTCCACCGCGGCTTCAAAGGCTTCGGGTTCAAAGTTTGAAGTGTATTCTTTGGTCACTTCGCCCAATGGCCGGACATCCTGAATGGGCAGGCCAATCGGCTCGGCAAGGCGCAAGGTAAGCTGGTCAACTTCGTGACAAGCCGCGGCGTAGTTGGCCGGAAGATCGCCCTCTACTTGGGCATGGACCACCACGAAGATGGTCTTGGTAATCTGGTCAAAGACCACCATGCTTCGATAAAATCCAAGGACCACATCCGCTAGGGCCCGATCATCGTGGGGTGTGTTGGGCAAGTTTTCCACAAATCGAACCGTGTCGTACCCAAGGTAGCCCACGGCGCCACCAAGAAACCTTGGTAAACCGGGAAAATGGGGTGCTCGACAAGTATTTAAATGGTGTTGAATCTCGTCTAGGGGATCCTGGGATTCCCATGAAACCGGAGGTTGGCCCGGTCGAAATTTGGTAAGGGTGTTCCCTTTGACTTGGATTTTTTCCAAAGGGTTTGCGCCAAGGAAACTATAGCGGCCCGGTTTTTCCCCGCCGATCACGCTTTCGAAAAGAAAACTGTCGGTGGCATCACCCACAATGCGGGCATAGGCCAAGACCGGGGTCAGGGCATCGGATGTGATCTGACGAAAAACCGGAACAAAGGCGAACCCTTTGGTGGCCAGTTCCGCGAAGGCGGAAAAATCCGGGGAGTGTAGCTTTTCCGTAATCACAGGCCATGACCTTTCCAAAGCATCCTATCCATTAGGTTAATCCTAGCCGGTCCAATGACCAGAAAGCGGAAGGAAATCGCCCTGATAATGTTCCAATCAACGGATTGGTTCCCGGGAGGCGGTTCGCTTTGGCAACAAATGGGAAACTTCCCCGAGGGGTGTTTCCCCGGCGGCCTCGCCACGAACCCAAGCTTCCCGACAAATGCGGGCGGCAATAGCAACCTTGAGGAGATGAATCCCGCCGCGAAAGACAAACACGGCCATAACGGCAATGATTGCCGCTTCGAGGATCCAGCGGTTTTGGCAAAATTCAATCACTATCCCCATGAGCCAAAGCCCAGCCAGGATGAGTAACCACCCGGCGATCTCCCGCAACCAATACGCCATGGCTCACCTTACCTTTTGTTGATTTTGAATCGTTCGCACTAGCCATTGTTGCGACCTGGATTGTTCCCGCCTGGTTTCTCGCCACAGGATGTTTTGCAAATAGGCCAGAGAGGTCCCCAAGGATGGAGTATTTCGATGGAAAAGGCTCAGCCAAATCTTGACAAGGAGAAGCCCCGATCCCAATATCCATGCCAAAAGTAAAAACCTGCCCCATCGGAGGGGTCCGTGCCAACCCAATTCCAAAAGGATTGGTCCCGATTGCTGAAGTAGGATTTCGTAACAGGCCAAACTCGCAAAAACAGCAAGGGACATAACCCAGGTCCAGGTGATCCATCCCCCCCCATGGAAAAATAACAGGGGGGAAATCGGGCGAAGCGGACGGGCATCATCTCCCACGGTTTTTTGGAAACCGGCGAAAAAGAGCCAGTACCCCGCCATGATTCCCGAGGCGATCAAAGCGACGGAGAAAGTATCAATAGGGATGGTGCCAAGGTGGTTGGAAGGATAACCCCAGAGGGGACTCGTGGTCCAGAGATAATTCAACCGAAAACCTCTAATGCCTAAAAGGATCGCTAATAGGATACTTGTCAAAAGGGGGATACCGGTTGAATGGGTATTACGCCATAAAATCCAAACCCCAACAAAAACGGGTAAAAGGGACCATTCATTGGCATCGGCCATAAAAAGCGAAAAGCCAATGAGCCCCAAACCAACCCAACTGATCAGAGAGGGATTGGCCAAAGAGGGATTGGCCAAAGGTTTAGCTTTTGCGGAGGTTGCCAAGGAGCCCCTCCTTTCTCATGAGGACATCCAAACGGGCCAACAGGTCCTCCGGTTCCCCATGCCAATAGGTAACCCCGGTTTTGAATAGGGTTTTTGTAAGGTCGCTGGTAACCTTTTGTTCGAGAAGGTTGATATTTGTTGCCACCCCCGTTGAGGTTGGATCCCAGACAAGGACCCGATGGCCCCGGGCGATGCAGCGCTTTAAGGCATCTAAAATAGGGCTAAGGCCAAAAGCAATAGGGGTGGCCCGGAGGATCACCACAAAAACCTGATGATCCCGGGCTAGGGAAAGTCGGCCCAGTATCGCCCTCGCCAATCGTTTGCCCTGTTGGATTTGTAAACTCGGATCCGCCATGGTCTCGTGGTCACCCAAAGGGACGGAATCAATTCCCATTTGAAAAAGGCTGCCAACCGTGGTGTCCACAAAGAACGCATCATCTTGGAGCATTCGTTCCAGAGATCCCGTCGGAAGCGAAAAAAGAGCGGTCAGGCAAGCGGCAACCCGTTTCCGGGCATGACTCATTCTTCTTTCGCGATCGGTAATGGTAAAAACAAAGGGTAACAAAAGCCACCCAAGTGGTCCCGCCATCCAAAACCAAAACCGATACCGGTCAACGCGTTCGGAAAAGGGCGGCTGTTTTTTGGGAAACAGTCGGGGATAGGCAGGAAATCCTTCCATCCACCGATACCAAAAGGGGAGAGTGTTCACCGACGGATTCATGAGTTCCGGGAAAAGATCCATCAAAAGTTCATCCGCCCAAGTCGCGATCCGCGATGCTTCCGTGGCATTCGGTGGGGCGGGAAGACTTGCCATTTCGGCGAATGCCAATTCCGTTCGAAGGAGGTGGGATGGTCCAAGTCCTGCCGGTTCAAGGATCATGGAGTGTTCGGAAACCAAAGCCAATCCGGTGGGATTGCCATGGCCCATTACCCGTCGAAACAAGTTACCCGCAAGTATCGCCATTTTTTCAAATGGTCTGGTTTGGGACTTTGGAACAGCACTCCGGTTGTAACGCCCGGCATCGACGATGCACTGGATCATCGTTGGCACTTCCCATTCGGTTTCCCGAATGAGGATCCGGTCTCGCCTCATCGAGGATTTCCAGGAAATGCGACGAAAGGAATCTCCTGGATGAAAATCCCTAAGGCCCAAAAACTCCATGCTTTGGCCCGGTTTCTCGTGAAGGAAATAACCGGATCGAACCAAAACATTGGAACCTTTGCGGGTGGACCTTGGAGAAAGGCGCGACACCGACACGGGCACCAGGACCTGTTTCTCGGATCGGGCCGGGCGAAAACCCCGGTAGACAAAAAAACCCGCCGGATCTTGCAGGGCAAACCGAACGCCTAGGATTCCCGCCCGTCCCAACTGGGCCGGCTCCGGAGCAAATTCTCCGATCCATTCCCCGTTTTTTTGCTCTTTCCAATCTACGGGTGCCACGGTCCCTTTGACAAAACGGCCCATAGGAACGGGTTCCATTCCAAAACCATGTACAAGCCTTTGTGTCAGGCCGCTAACACGGAGTTGAAGGGGCATGCGACGGCCCAGTCGAAGCGGCCCCAACAAGGGAAAATCCGCATGAACGGTAAGGGATTTAGCCAAAGAATGCGCCCTTCGGACCATTACCAACCAGGTGCCCCCCACAAGCCCCAAGGTGATTAATCCAAGCAGCGTCATCACAAGCACTTCAAAGGCCACCCCGAAGGCGATCAATGCTAGGGCAAAGGTAGCGGTCCACCAGCCACGGGAGGTGATCAACATGGGCGCCTTCTATGCTTGGATCACGGGAACCGAGGCCAAAACCTCGGCAATAATGGCCTCCCCGGACCACCCATCCAGCTCGGCTTCGGGGCGAGCAATCAAGCGATGGGAAAGAACAGTTTTGGCCACGGCTTGGATGTCCTCATGGGTGACATGAGAGCGTCCCTGACAAAGTGCCCGAGACCTTGCCATGCGTAAAACCGCCAGGGCGGCCCGTGGGCTTGCCCCCAAAAGCGCCATCGGATGTTCGCGTGTGGCACGGGCCAAATCCACCACATATTCAAGGACGACATTCCGGGCGACCACCTGATCCACCAAAGCCTGCCATGCGCCAATCTTTACCGCGTTGGCTATGGGTTTTGGAATTTCCGTCTCCCCTCGAACAAGGGAAAGCATTTCAATTTCCTTGGCTCGCCCGGGATAGTCCAAACGAATGCGAACCAAAAAGCGGTCCAATTGTGCTTCGGGAAGGCGATACACACCTTCCTGTTCGATTGGGTTTTGGGTTGCCATGACCAAAAACGGTTGGGGCAAGGGCAAGCTTTGGCCTTCAATGGAAACTTGCCGTTCCTGCATAGCTTCGAGCAGGGCGGATTGGGTTTTTGCCGAGGCCCGATTGATCTCATCCGCCAAGAGGATGTTGGTAAAGACCGGGCCTTTGCGCAAAATCCAATCGCCCGACTTTCGATCGGGCACGGTGGCCCCGGTAACATCTTGGGGCATGAGGTCGGGGGTAAATTGGATCCGTTGGGAGTCCAAACCCAAAAGCCCCGCCAACACCTTGGACAGAGTGGTTTTGGCTACCCCGGGAACCCCTTCAAGGAGGATGTGGCCGTTGGCCAACAGGGCCATCACGGCAAGGGAAACGGTATCGTGCATTCCTACAAGCACTTTTCCCACCCCAACTATCATATCGTCGTGAAATTTTTTTGCGGATTGGGCCTGTGCCCCAAATTCGCCACCGTCAACTCCCGAATTCATTCCTTCTCCCTTTCTTGGAACCGTCCCGCCGTTGGCGATGGATGAACAATGGCGCTTTCCCTCGAGGGCAAGGCCCCCCCAATAATACCTAATGCGGATTCCACCTTAGCATTCTTTGACCAAAAAACAGCAACGGACCAATTCAGAAATCGTTGGAGAAAGGCCCACGGGTGTACTTTTGGCCAAGCACCCGTATCCAAAGCAATCCAATTCATCAATCGTTTGGCTGTCTTAACTTGTATTCTATTTTCGGCACGGGTTTGGGCACTTGCTTGCGCCTCACCCCTGTTTTGGTCGGCGATCTTTCCCAATTCCCAAAGGGGAATTTCCTTTGTGTTTTCATTTTCAATCCAAGTGTTCAAAACCGCCTTCGAGGTCGTTTGGGACTTGGATGGCGATGAAAGGGGAGTGGTTCGACTCTCGTTGGCAGTCTTTGAGGCAATATGGATTCCTCGGAACCCGCCTCGCATTTTGGCATAAGTCCACAGGGCAAGCATCGCTAAAGCCACGCCACCAATTGTCACCCAAAAACCTAAAGTCATGAACCGGGACAACCGCTTTGAAAGACGATCAAAGGGCCCACCGGGGGATTCCCATTCGGGTAGCTTTTCCCCAACCACTCGAACCGCCATGCTGGCAAGTTGAAAGGGATCCAAATCGGGCAAAGGTAGTGGGGGAATCGGAAGGTAAAAGACCTCGGATTCGACTTTTTGGCCAACGATCATTACGGGAAATAGTGCGGTTGGACTGGGAACATCCTTGATGATCCTGTTCAGAAGGGACCATGCAAAAAAGAAGTTCCAAGGCAATTCCAACATCTGGTTGGAAAAGAGATCCGGATCCGCCAATTGGATGATTCGTCCGCGCCCACGGGTTGCTTGTGTTCCGAAAACCATTTGGAACGCGGGGGGTCGAATGGATAATCCATTGGCAATATCCAACCTTACATCCGTGGTAAATGTGGCGAAAACAGCCGCCTTAGGAAAGTTACTTTCCAAGGGAAACAAAAAAGAGGGGGAATTGGAGTGTCCCTTGCCATTGGCAGGTTTTTCGTTTGGAGAGTTGGTTCCCGGTTTTGGCCACAAATGCCAATCAAAGGGGACAATTTTTTGGATTTCCGCAAACGAATGTTGAGGGAGTTGATCTACCCCACTTTCACCAAAATGAAGCAGGCGTATATTGGCCCATTGGTAACCGGTGATTTCACCAATGCTTGCCTGAAGGGTTCGCGGCGGGGTATCATCGAAGGCCACAAGGAGAGCCCCTCCGCGGCGGACCCATCGATCAATACTTGGCCAATTCACCCTGGAATTTTGGTTTCCTAAAAGAATAAGCATTCCCGTTGAACTATTTTCCAGCTCCTCAAAGGAGGTTACAAGCTTCATGCCCGCCCGAAAGGTCATAAGGTTTAGCAGATCATAGCCGTTCGCGGGGAGTATGGGCTCGGGGTTTTGCTTCTGGTTGGCACTTTCTTCTTGGGAATAGGCGGTTCCCGTAAAGATTCCAAGCAAAACAATGCCTAGCAAAAGGGCCAAGGCAATCCTTCCTTGGATGCGTTTTAGCAATGCTCCTTCGAAATTAGACATACCTTTTAAGCGTCTCCACCAATCGTTCTTCTGTCTGGGGAGGGAGGTCCAGCTTACTGTATTTTGCGGTTTCATAAACCGAAAAAACATGATCCACAACCTCCTCCGCCATGCCAAGGGAAACAAATCGAGGACCACAATGTTCCTTCCAAATCCTGTGGTTTCCAAAGGCCAAATCACCTCCACCCCATTTCAAAACCGCCCTTTCTAGGCGGGCCACCAATCCCTCGCCTGTTCCTGATGAAGGGAATCGCGGGTGGAACTGCCCGGCGGTTTTTCCAAACTTAACCATTTTGGGTAGGAACCAAATCAAGAGGAACAAAAAGGCAAAACTGCCCACAAATCCCAACACCATTTTCGAACCGGAAATGCTATCTCCAAAGGGAGCGCGTGGTAAAGTTGGCGCACCGCCCGCAAGAGAATTTGGCAAATTGAAACCTTTGAAAGCATCTTTTAAGGCGGGCTTCCAGCTTTCCGGAATCTTGAAGCCACGCAATAGGTCTTTCCCTTTTTCGACCATCTCTTTGCCTAACGGTGCCATGGCTTTATCCAACCCAAAGGGGAGAATTCGGGAAAACATTCGGGATAAATCGCCAACCTTGGGCGGGGCCGGGGGCACAACCGAAGAGGGGGGGACAGGCGAAGGTTGGGGTTGGGAATTTGGCCCTTTTGTTTGTTTGGCAAACGGGAAATCCGGTTCAGGAATGGGGGGGGCGATCATTTTCGATAATAAATGATTTTTGGGCAATCCTTGGAATGTGGGTTGGCCAGGCGGGGTGAGTTTTCCAAGTGAACTGAGCAGGTCACCTACCCCTCCCGATCGCCCTATCCCTGCCAATTTTTCCCGGAGAAAATCCTGTTTTGAAGGGTCCGCTTTGGAGATTAAGTCTTTGGCCAACTCTTTAAGGCTTTCCACGCCGGGGCCTGAGATACCCGGGGACTGAATCAGGTTTTCCAAAAGCGTTTTTTGTTGGGAACTGAGGGGGAAATTTTGCCCTTCAAGGAGTTTTTTTAAGGTCCTCAATTGTTCCTGAATGGCCGCATCCCCTCCGTCCGGGCCAGCCAC
>SIAL01000080.1 GCA_009691815.1 Gemmataceae bacterium
TTTGAACCTGGCCAAATCCTTTTTTTCCGTTTTACCCTGAAAAAAGGGTTTCAAGGCCACCGCTTGGGGCAAAACGCGGTCCATGAAAATAAAGGGCCAAACCGACATGGCGATGCTTGCGAGAGTTGTGACAATCACCAAGCCACACTGCATCATCAAGTAGTTTGAGGGAGGAACCACAAGGATCATGGCCGGGCCGCGTAAATCCTTGATCGACATATCCGGGGCAAAATTGATAACAGGTCGTTTCTTTTTTTTGGCCTTAGAAGCTCCCTTGGATTTTCCTTTGGTGGGGACTTCATCCTCTTCCTCATCGTCCAAATCGGGATCCTTCCGGACTCCGTACATTCCGGAGTATTCATCTTCTTCGATGTGTTGGGCAGGGGGTGGTTCAGGGGCGGGTTCAGGTTTTGCGGCAGCGGGTTTGCTAGGGACTCCCGCCGGGGTCGAGGGGAGGGCCAGCACTTTTTTGCATGTGGGGCATTGAACTCTGCTGCCGGGTTTGATTTCATCGGGCAATTGAAGTTTGGTTTTGCACCCGGGGCATTGGATCTGCATAGGTCCCCCAATCGAATCATGGAAAAAATGCTTATCCGGCTAACCTACCCATTCAATAGGGTTTGATCCAGACACTAATGGTGGCCTTTTGCCCCAAAATCGAAAAGAGCACCTTGCGATCGGTTTTCCACCCAGCCGAGGTACAGGCATCATTGAATGCCCGGTGCATACTGGTAACGGCGACCATGCGGCAGCCGGGTATTCCCACCCGAAACCATTCGCGGGCCCATTCTCGATAAAGGCCGGGCATCTCCTCGGGATCTCCCAATTGTTTGCCAAATGGGGGATTGACCACGATTTTTGCCATGGAGGAGTCTTCCAAAGGCAAAAGTCGGGTGTCCCAATTGGCCAAGAAGGGGTCCCCATAGCTTTTCATGTTTTGGCGCGCCTCGCGAACCGCGGAGGCTTCAATGTCTCCCCCATAGCAAATGGGGGGGGCTTTTTCGTCGAGCCCCTTGAGTTGGATCATATGTTCCGCCAAAAGGGTTCCCGAGCCACAACAAGGGTCCAAAATGCTATCCCCAGGCCGGATTTTGGCAAGTCGCATCATCGCCCCGGCAACGGAAGGTCGAAGGGACGCCGGCCTGTGAAGCCAATTATCCAACCTGTGGCGCATGGTTTTGTCCGAAAGCCTAACTCCCGAAACGGCGGTATTTTGATCAATGGTGAGCCAAAACTCGATGTCGGCGTTTTCTTCGACATGGGTCCATTTGGGCGGAATGTGCCTTGCCACCGCTTTGGCAAAGGTTTCGCGAGCGTCCCGGCGAAAAAAAGCTCGTTCCCCTTCCATTTGGACCACATAACGGAATGTCATACGGGTGTGGCGTTTAGGGCGAATTTGTTGATGTAGGGAAATCAGCTTGGTCCAATCCGCTTCCCGAGATGTCCATTTGGAAATCAGGTCAAGATCGGTCGCCCGTTTGGTCAATTCCCCAGAGGCCCAAGCCAACAAGAAAACATCTTCCGTAGTCCTTATTTGCAAAAGGTTTGAGTGAAAAAAACCGGGTCGAAAAATCACAAATCCGGGCAAGGTTTTGCGGATGTCCGAATCGAGTTTTTCCTTCAATTCCTCGGCGGCTACCTGTTCCAAACCCGGATGAACCATGGCGTAGCAGGGTGGGGTGGTGTCGATTTCCTTTGGAGCCATGTTCCGTCCTATCCAGTTGTGTCCCCTTGCTAAAGCACCGGGGATTTTAGTATCATAACGGTTTACATTAAATTGCCCTTATGGATGAAATAGAGGTCAGGCGAATGGTGGACCTAAAGGTGTTGTTGGTCGAAAAGGATGATTGCGACGCGGGAACTGTTCAGCAGATCCGAAATGGACTTGCCGAGGACATAGCGCAATACCACATTCTCCGGGACGCAACCGAAGTTCTCAAGAAAAAATTGGTGGACGCAAAGCCCGAACAAACCAACAAATTGCACTTGAAAATCGGTCTTTCCCTCTTCTTTTTGGGCCATCCAACCCAAGCGATTGAACACCTCCGAGAAGCCGACAGCACGCTGGCCAATTTTTACCTAGGTCGGGCTCTTTTAGGCAAAAAGGACTATGCCGGGGCTCTCAAAGCCTTTGATCGGGCAGAAAAGGGTGGTTACACCGCCACCCAAGTCCAGCTGCAAAAGGTGGCCGTGCAACGGGCTTCGGGCCATGTCAAAGAAGCCCAAGCCACTTTGGCCAAACTTGGCGAAATGGCTAGCCATTCCTCGGAATTCCACTTTCAAAAGGGATGCCTTGCAGCTGCCGATGGCCATTTTCCTCAAGCTCTAGAAGCCTTTGAACAGGCAATCGTTTTGGATCCCGGCCACACCGGAGCCTTGTTCGAATTGGCCCGGGCCAACGATTATGCGGGCAATGATGATGACGCCGTCTCCTTTTACGAACGCTGTCTCCGCCATCCCCCTGTTCACTTGGGTACGCTCAACAATCTTGGCGTTCTCTATGAAGACATGGGCCGGTTTGACAAAGCCGTGGACTGCTACCGCAAATTGGTCGCGGCCAACCCAACCGACATTCAGGCTCGCCTCTTCCTAAAAGACGCTCAAGCCTCTTTGTCGATGGTAATTAGCCATGACGAGGAAAAGGTCGATAGCCGCCTTAGCCAAGTGTTTGAGATCCCCGTTACCGATTTTGAACTTTCGGTTCGGGCCCGTAATTGTCTCAAAAAACTCAATGTTAAAACCCTTGGGGATTTGACAAGAATCTCCGAAAAACACATGATGGCTTCGAAGAATTTTGGGGAACAATCCCTCAATGAAATTCGCCAGATGCTTAGCATTAAAAATCTAAGACTGGGCCAATCGTTGGATGAGGTGGTTCCCGTTGAACGGTATCGCCCCGCCCCCAGTGAACTTTCCGAACAAGAACAGGCCATTTATAGCAAACCTGTTTCGGAACTTCAGCTTTCGGTTCGGGCCCGCAAATGTATGACCCGTCTGAACATCAACACCATGGGTGAGCTTTTGAGCAAAACCCAAGACGAGTTGATGGAAGCTCGCAACTTTGGCGTCACCTCGCTCAATGAAGTTCGAGAAAAGCTTACCCTCCTTGGCGTGAGCCTCCGGGGCGATTGATCGTTGTCCCGATTCCCTTTCCCACGGACCTTTGTCGGCCACTATGCCTGTCCGAGATGCCCGATTTGAGTTGATTCGCCGCGACGGGAAAGCCCGTCGCGGTTCTTTTTTGACCGCCCATGGGCGAGTTCAAACTCCTGTTTTTATGCCGGTTGGAACCTGCGGGACAGTCAAGGGACTTACTCCTGAGATGGTCCGAAATACCGGTGCCCAAATCCTCCTTGCGAATACCTATCACCTTGCGATCCGGCCCGGGGACGAATTAATTGCCGCCTTGGGTGGTCTGCACAAGTTCATGAATTGGGATGGCCCCATCCTGACCGACTCGGGGGGGTATCAAGTATTCAGCCTCGCGGAAAAGCGCAAAATCACCGATCAAGGTGTAGTTTTTCGCTCTCATATCGACGGCGCCCTTTTAGAACTCGATCCCAAACGAGCAATAGCGATCCAAGAAAACCTAGGATCTGACATCGCCATGTGTTTGGATGAATGTCCCCCTTTTGGCTGTGCCCCGGACCATTTGAAAAAGGCGGTCTATAGGACCTTGGATTGGGCGGCCCAATGTTTGGATGCTCAAACCCACGAGAGTCAACTTCTTTTTGGAATTGTGCAAGGTGGAACGGATCATTCCCTTAGGGAGTATTGCGCCCAACAACTGGTGCAAATGGGTTTTCCCGGTTACGCCTTGGGTGGTTTTAGCGTCGGGGAAACGCCTGAACAAATGGCCAAGGCCTTAGCCCCCTGTGCGGATTTTCTTCCGGAAGACAAACCGCGCTACTTGATGGGTGTGGGGCGTCCCGTGGACCTTTTGCGGGCGATTGATGCGGGAATTGACATGTTTGATTGTGTGATTCCCACCCGCAACGGGCGTAATGCCATGGCCTTTACCCAAAAAGGCGATTTGCGTTTAAGAAACGCCAAACATCGAGGCAATGGCGAACCTCTGGATCCTCAGTGTGGGTGCTATTGTTGCAAAAGTTACTCGCGGGGTTATCTCCACCATCTTTTCCAAACTTCGGAGATGCTGGGGCCGACCTTGGTCTCGATCCACAACTTGCATTATTATGCGGACCTGATGAGTGGGGCACGGGCCGCAATCGAGGTCGGTGGATACAACGCCTATTTTAACGATTGCCTTGAGGGTTGGGGTCTTGAACGATGAACATTTGGCTCTAGGATAACCTTTTAATGGTTTGATCGGGTTCGGCCCGGGTCAAGCCAACGGATGGAAGGATTTTCAACTTGTTCCTTGCGCAAACAGACATGAGTTTCATCTGGCAAACGGGCGGTTTCGTCCTCTTGTTTGGGATGCTATACCTGTTGTTTTTGCGACCTGCCATGAAACAGGAAAAGGAACGGTCGAACCTTCAAAACAGCCTTCAAAAAAACGACAGGATCCTCACATCCGGGGGTATTTATGGAACTGTTGTTTCAGTTTCCGATACCGCCGACGAGTTGGTCCTTCGTGTCGATGACCAGGTCAAAATCCGGGTGACCAGGGCCGGTGTTGTACGCAATTTTACCAGAGAAGAGGCGTCTCAAACCCCGGTTAAACCGGGATAAGCCTCGCCCCTCGATCACTTAGGAACCCCTCAGCAGGGGCAGGGATTATGGAAGCACTTAACCAGTTTTTTAACTCTATTGGCCGTACCCTTTCCTCGCTTGGAAAGGTGATTGGCATGGGAGTCCACCCGGGCCGGGTCCTCCTTTGCGTGATCCCCGTACTCTTATCCGTTTTCATTGTCAGCAAAGCGTCAAGGGAATACCTTGCCGGTGAGGGTGGCTTTCGGCTGGGTGTGGACCTTTCCGGTGGCGCGGTCCTTGTTTACGAAGTGGACACTACCAAAACACAGGAAGCCCCCGCCGACCTCGTTGAAAAACTTACAGCCGTCCTTAAAAGGCGAATCGACCCCAACGATCTTTACAACATTACCATTCGTCCCATTCCCGGTGACCCACCCCGCGTGGAAATCATCCTGCCCACCGGTGGCCGTCGCCAAGTGGAAGCGGAACAAAATCGGTGGAACCAAGTCATAACCGACCTTTCCAACAAGATCCCGCCCAAACCCCAAAGCTATAAGGCGATTCGGACCAACGACCTCACCACTCTTGTGGTTCAAGCGATTGAAAATTCCGCCAGCCTTGATTCGTTGGTTCGCAAAGAAATCCTTGATCAATTCATCGCGAAAGAAAACCTTGCTACCGAAGACGCCGCCCGCCTTGTCAAAGCCTCGGAAGGCAAAACAACCCTTTCCGAAGTTGTGGTTTCCAAATTGATTGACGGCCTTGTCGGCAAAGGATCCACCGGCCAAAAACGATTGACCTCCGATGAAGTCGAAAGAATCAAAGGAAAAATCTCGCAACAGGGCCAATTAGAATTTAGCATCCTTGCCAACAGCGTCGACGACCGTGAGGGAATCGAGGCGGCCAAGCGCACGATAAAAGCCACCAGTCCGGAAAACTTAGACAAGCTCGCCCTGCAGGGGTATTCGCCCCCGGTTCCCGTCAACGCCGATCAGACGCGCGATTTTACAGTGACCCTTCGTCGCGAACCCTACCGGACCAATTACCGTTGGGTGGAAATTGGCAAACAGTTTCTTTACGAATTGGGGTTGAACACCCAGGCCGATGAAAAAAGCGCCATGGGCCAGTTTCGAACGGTTGCCGAATCCCGTGAAAAACGGGAAGCCACCGACCTTTTCCTTGGCCGCGCGAGCCAAGGATTGGTGTTTAGCCGACGCATTCCCAATTTGGATCGCATTTCTCTCAAGGATCGCCAAGAAGGCAAATCGATTGAATATTTCCTGCTTGTCCGAGAGGGTTCTGAAAGTGAAAAAGTCACAGGTGATTACCTAAGCAGCGCCACCAAGGGAATCGACGAAAAGGGGCGCATGGCGGTGAATTTCCGCTTTAATGCGGAAGGCGCAAACCGTTTTTCCGCTTTGACCTCGCGAAACAATCCCGATTCGCAGACGAGCTTCCAGAGGCAACTTGCGATCATTCTGGATCAACAGATCCAATCCGCCCCGGGCCTGATCACCACAATTAACGAAAGCGGCCAAATCACGGGTGATTTTACCGGTCCCCAAGTGGACCGCTATGTGGATGTGTTGCGGTCGGGTGCCTTGCCCGCCACGCTCAAACCCCAACCGGTTTCAGAAACCACCATGGGACCAACTTTGGGTGAGGATACCATTCGAAGTGGGGCTTTCGCGATCCTTTCGGCTTTCGCTGCCGTCCTTTTGTTTATGGTTGTCTACTACAGAGTTTCCGGTTTCATCGCCTGCCTGGCTCTTTTTGCCAACCTGATTATAACGGTTGCTTTTATGTTGCAGGTCAACGCCGTGTTCACCCTTCCCGGGCTGGCTGGGTTGGTGTTAACTCTTGGTTTGGCGGTGGATGCCAACATCCTTATCTATGAGCGCCTCCGTGAGGAACAGGAGCGCGGGGCAACCATAGCGCTTGCGCTGCGAAACGGTTATGATCGGGCCCTTCCCACCATCATCGACACCCACCTAAGTTCCATCATCACCTCCATCATCCTTTACATCGTGGGCAATGACCAACTCAAGGGCTTCGGTGTTAGCATGATCCTTGGGCTTTTGATCAGCTTGTTTACCTCGTTGACCATGACCCGGGTTATGTTTGACATTTGGATGCGAAACAGCAAGGTCCGTTACCTCTACATGTTGAAGGTATTCACCAATCCCAAAATCGACTTCATGAGCATCCGCAAGGTGATGTTCACCATTACCGTGGCGCTTACCATCATCGGTGCCGGGGTGTTTTTCCTAAGGGGCAAAGCCGGGCTGAACATTGACTTTAATGGCGGTACCTCGTTCACCGGCCTTCTTTCGGATGAGGCATTTAAATCCAATCCCGAAGTGGGCAACATCACTTGGTTGCGCAAACAGTTTGAAGGCGAAAAACAGGGAACCGGACTGCCAGAAGTTTCCATCGAACAAATCTTTGTGGCCGACCCCGCTTTTTCGGAAAGCAATCGAAGCCGGCTGTTCACCCTACGAACAACGGAAAAGTCGATCGACCAAGTTAAGAAAGTAATCAATGAAAAACTGGGATCGTTCCTCCAGCTCACCCAACTTTCTTCGATCGCTGTAAGTGCTAATGCCTTTGATTTGGTGTTTGTGGAACCCGTTGCCGTCACCCTGCCCAAGCCATCGATTTTGGCATCCCTAAAGGCGGCAAAGTTAATTTCCGCCGACGATGAACTTGTCGTTAGGGGTCTGGAAGAAAAGGAGGGTAAAGCCAAGACTTGGAAATTCAGTCTAAAAAAACCGGTATCTCGTGATGAACTGGGCAAAGCGGTTGCCAATATTCCCACCGAAATTCGGACCGTGGCCAAATTAAAGGATATGCCCCAGTTAAACTTGGGTAATCCGGTTTCCGTGGACCTTGGTTTTGAGAAACCTGTTTCCCTTGATCAGGTTGCCCTTCAGGTGCGCCACAGCGCCAACGCCGTAGGGGCCAAAGTCGCCGACGCCGTTGGCCTTAGCACGCTAAAATCGGCCCGCCTTGATCCGCTGGATGAGCAACAAGCTGGCCGATTCAAGCGTATGCGGATGGAATTGGTGGATACCATTGACCCGGCCATTTTAACCCAGGTTTTGGCCGATGTCCAAACGACCTACGCAAACAAACCCGTGCCGGAACGGTTGGAAAACTTCGACTCCACCCTGGCCCAAAGCACCCAAGAACGAGCTCTTTATGCCATTGTGGGTAGCTGGCTTGCCATCGTGATTTTCCTTTGGTTTCGGTTTGGAAACTGGACCTTTGGACTGGCCGCCCTTTTATGCTTAGTACATGACCTATTTTTCACCTTGGGAATCATTGCCCTGTGTCACTATGTGGCGGAGTTTGTTCCCGGGTTGGCGAGTTTGCTTCTGATTCAAGATTTCAAAATTGACCTTCCGGCGGTGGCGGCTCTCCTCACCTTGGTTGGGTATTCGGTGAATGACACGATAGTGGTGTTTGACCGAATTCGTGAGGTTAGGGGACGCAATCCCGGTTTGAATGAAGACCTTATTAACAGATCGGTCAATCAAACCCTTAGCCGAACCATTTGGACATCCTTTACGATTTTCTTGGTCGTGATGGTGTTGTACCAATTTGGTGGGGAAGGGGTTCACCTGTTTGCCTTCATCATGGTGATTGGCGTAATCGTTGGAACCTATAGCTCGATCTTTGTGGCCAGCCCGCTCCTCATGATTTTGGGAGAGGGTCGTTTGCCCACCGGGGTTCCCTCCCCGGTTACCCGTATTGTTCCCCAAAAAGCCTAGGTTTGCGTCCATCGCAATGGTTTGCGGAAACATTAGGCCCGTCCTTTCCTTTGGGAAGGGGCGGGCTGTTTTTATAGGTGTGGGGCCAAGGCAGAATGGGTGGATGCTGCCCAAGGTTTCCTGCCTTGTACCGGGCGAAAAACGAATTCTTTTGCTAGAATCAAAGAGTGTTTCAGGCCGGTTGGCGACCATCGAAAAAAGGACTTACCGAAAACAAATTACTTTTTGTCAGAGACAGGTGGGTTCGCGGATTTAATCATTGGCTTTGGGGTGATTACCGAATTGGATTTCTTTAGTTCGGTGCCCGGGGTGATTGGGCGCTCCGCTTCCTTTGGATTTTTCTCGGTTTTTTCCAAGGCGGGTTCAATAGCCGAGGAGGGGCGTTCCCGGGTTTTGTGGAGTCCAGGAGGGGAACCTCCCGTGCAACCAGACAGCATTCCAAATAAGAAAAAAGAGACAAAATAGGCTAAGGTGTGTTTCATATCCGCAATAAATGCCAATGGGAAACCCGTGGCATTTCAACTTTCACTAGGGGTTACTTTTTGTCGCCGGTTGTGGTTTTGGCATCCGCGGGCTTTTTGACATCCGTCTTTTTGGCTTCTTCGCCACATCCCACTAAGGTAATAGCCATAAAGCAGGCAAACAGGCAGGAAAGGATACGATTCATAAGAATACTCCACCGATGAGTTTTCACCAAAAAGGGCATATTGTTGAAATAGAAAAACCCGAGAGGTTTACAACCTTTCTCGGGTTTTAAGAAAGCCTTGCGGGAGAAAAGGTTGTAAAGCCCTGTTCCCCCATGCAAACTACTTGGTGGCGGGCTTAACTTCGGGCTTGGCTTCGGCAGGCTTAACTTCGGGCTTAACTTCGGGCTTGGCTTCGGGTTTCATTTTTTCAGAGTCTTTGCTGCCAGGGGCGGCGGCGGGCTTAACGGGGGCTTTCTTTTCTTCGGGGCCACAGCCTACCGAGGCGAGGAGTCCGAAAACGAAAGATGCTGCAAGGAACTTCTTCATGGTTGTTTATTCCTGATTCAGGTCAAAAAATTTCCAGTGCCCCGGGGAGGCACCCCCGATCCACACACTGTACTGATGAATAGAATACAGTGTTTGAGGATTTATTCCCATAATCCGAGACGATAAGGAAAAAAAATGGGTGAATCGGGAGTTTTGGGAATAATTTCCAAGGTTATGTATTGATTTAGGGTAGAAATCGTGGGGAGCATAGGTATCCATGGCACAGCTGGTTGAAGAATGGATCGACCTTCATGCCGATTTTCTCTATCGTTTGGCGTTTCGCTTTTGTTCCAACTCCGCCGATGCCGAGGATTTGGTTCAGGAGGCGTTCCTTAAAGCCAAAGAAAACGAAGACACTTTGACCTCCGGTCCGGGCGGGGGGCGCGCTTGGTTGGTGCGAGTTATGCGAAACACATGGCTGCTTAAACTTCGCAAGGATCGGCGCAAGCGCGATTGGGACCCTGCTTGGATCGGGGAAACAATTCAAGCACCAACAGAGAAGGCGGAGACCTCTCTATTGGCGGATATCCAGCCCCACTTAGACATAATGCCTTGGGCGTTTCGGGAACCTTTGGTCCTCCATTATTTGGCGGAGTTGAGTTACCGTGAGATTGCCCAACAACTGAATGTCCCGATGGGTACGGTGATGTCGCGAATCGCCCGGGGCAGGTCGTGGCTTAGAAATCGGCTGGGTTTGGGTGGATCCGATTAAAGCGTTATTGGAGAACCTGATGGACTGTGAACTATTTAAATATCTGTGGCGATTGGGCAAAGCGGAATCCCACCGCGAGCTGGGGGAGGCCTTCACCTCTCTAAGGTCCCATGAGGCCTCGTGCCAGTCTTGCAACGCTTGGGTTTCTAGGGAGCTGGCATTGGACCAGCATCTTTCCCGGGAAATGGCCAAAGTGGAAGTGCCTGTGGATATGGGCCAAAGGCTTCGTCGAAGGCTTAACTCACCCATTACCGAACCGGTTTCCGTTCGGGCCAGGCCTTTTGGCGGATGGAATCGAAAATGGACCGCTTTAGTCGCCGCGGTGGTTCTGATCATTGGTACGGGGACCTTACTGATTTTGCCCCATCCCAAACCTGTAACAGACGATTCATGGAATCTCTTTTGGGATGATTGTTTTGCCTGGGAAGTTTCGCCACCTGATCGAGATAGGGTTGCCGCCTGGTTCTCCACCATGGGAATTCGGACCGAATTGCCCACGGATGTCAACTATCAACATTTAGTCTCGCATGGACTTGTGGTTTGGGATGGGCGGATGGTTCCCCAGCTTGTGTTTGCTAATCCAAGCAGCTCCGGAGGTCGCCCCGCAATAGCCAAGGTTTTGGTTTTGAGTTCCAAACAATTTCAGCTGGATAGCCTTTTTCCCCTGCCAGGGACTCAGGAAGGAACGCGCAGTCGCATTGATTTTCTTCCAGAATCCAATGATAAATCTCTCTACCTCGTCACCCATGCCGGGGAGAAACTCGATTGGCTCATCGAATCCACGGTGTCCACAACAAACACGGAATCCCGGT
>SIAL01000081.1 GCA_009691815.1 Gemmataceae bacterium
TCGTTGGTGGTGGAGGACTTGCGCATGACCCCGGGAGAAAATTGGTCGTCGATGCGTCCACGATAGCGGATTTTGCCACCGGAGTCGGCCACGATAACACAGGGGACACGGTCCACGCCCAGTTTGTGGGTCAGGGCCAAATCTTTGTCATGAAGCAGGGGCAATCCGAGGTCCTTGGCGTGGGAAGCGATTTCTTCAGAGGAGATGCCATAGGTAGTGTCGATGGCGGCCCAGGCAACCCCATTTTCCTTAAAGCGGACGCCCAAGCGCTGAATACTTCGGATATAGTTTTGGCAAACGGGACATTGGGGTTCCATGAAAAAGAGGACCAATGCCTTTTTCCCATGGAGGGCCTCAGCTACGGAAAAAACCGTTTTGGCGGCGGACTCGGGAAGCTTTGTATCCAGGAGGGAAGTGCCTAGCGGCAGCTTGGCATCGGCCCCCTGGAGGGCGAGTACACAGACCATCATCCCGGCAATTGCCGTCATTTTTTGCAACATCACTACCCCTGTTCATCCGAAAAACGCCAATTGAGCCAATTAGGCCATTATAGCCACTGGATTGGGTTAAGGGAAGGCTGCCTAGTCCATTTCACATATATTTCTCATTTGGATGAGGAGGTAAAAGTGGATGCGGCCCAAGGGTGTTAACTTAAGCCGTAACTTCTTATTTTGTATTCGTTTGCGAATTGTTTTAGGGGCGAAACCGGGCTCCTAGCAGGATGGGGCTCACTTTAACCCATTCCAAAAGGAGGTCAAGGTTGGCTTTTACAATGCCAAAATCGTGGGTCGGATCCACAAACAGCGGTCCGTTTACCTTTTACGACATCAAAAAGGAGTAATGTTTCAACGGAAGTGGCACAAATTGGCAAAAAGTTAAGCTATACCTTCCAGTCGAAGCCTGTCGACAGCAGTCGACACCTGTCGACATCCTATCGACAAACTAAAAACGGTGTGGGGACCCCCTTCTCGCCAAGAAAAACCGACCCTGAACGGGGCGATGGAGTGGTCAATTTCAAGGAAGGAAAGGCCCTCTCCCCCTGCCTTTTCTCCAGCTGGAACCCAAGATTCTGTTAAAATGGGGCATTTGGCCAACAAAGCAGGCGATTTTATCCCCTTTGCCGTTTCCTTGCTTTTCCCGAACGCCGAATCGGTGTAGGATAGTTGTTTGGGGCTTTTTGGATTCGGGGTTTGCCCCGGTCACCACTCGAACACATACGGAATCGGCATGACGGGCACTCTGTTGCTTTTGGCTTGGACACCTCCCACTTGGCTGGTGGGTCTGCTCAACCTTGGTCTTTGGATCGTTGGGCTCTTTCTGATCCTGATTATTTTGCTGCAAAGCGGCAAAGGAGGCGGGCTGGCAGGTGCCTTCGGCGGTGCCGGCGGCCAAAGCGCCTTTGGCAGTCGCATGGGGGATGAGTTCACCAAAATCACCCTCTATGTCGCCTTGGTTTGGTTTTTGATGTTGATGCTGGTGATCAAACTGGCACCTCTTTCTGTGGAAATTCCCGTTGCGGGACCAGAGACGGTGCAAAGTACCGAGGGTGGCACTCCCGAAACCGGTCTACCGATTGGTGGCCCGGGATTGCCTGCCCCCGAAGGTCTCCCGGTTCCTGAAGCCAAGTAATTCCCCCGGTTTTCCGACTTCGGAGTTGCGCCTTTGCTGCGAAGCATGACCGGTTTTGGGGAGGCGTCGACCGTTTCCAATGGGTGGCAGGTCCGGGTTGAAATCCGCTCGGTCAACAACCGCCACCTCAAAGTAAGTCTGCGGGCCGAAGATGCCCTACAGTGTTTTGAAGCAGAGCTAGAGCGGTTGGTGCGCACCGCCCTTCACCGTGGCACGGTTCAAGTTTCCATTGAGAGCGTCCGCCCCAGCCGGGCGGATGTTTACAAAATCAACCAAGTTGCCCTGAGAGCGTATTTGAGCCAAGTGACCGAGGTTTTGGGCGGTCCCATTCCCGATCCAAGCATTGGTTCGATCGTTTCGGGAATCCTTGCTCTGCCGGGGGTGGTTTCCGAACCGTCACGGCGAAGTACGGAAAGCCTTGGCCGCGACGAAGACTGGGCCATCATTCGACCGGTGTTGGATGAGGCGATCGTGCGGCTGGGCCAAATGCGCCAATGCGAGGGGGCCAACATGGCCCTTGAGCTGCTGGCCATGTCCAGACAGGTCCGTGGTCTGGTGGCCAAGGTTCGCCTTCGGATTCCCATGAGCTTGGTTTCGCAACAGGACAGGTTGCGCGAGCGGGTGAGCCAGCTGCTTGTCTTGCATGAGCCGACAGTTCAGGTGGATTCTTCGCATTTGGCCCGGGAAATCGCCCTTTTGGCCGATCGGGTGGACATTAGCGAGGAGATGGTTCGGCTGGAAAGTCATCTGGATCAGTTCGACACGATGATGGCCGCCAAGTCGCCCGCAGAGGGTATGGGCCGAAAGCTCGAGTTCCTCATCCAAGAGATGGGGCGCGAGGCGAATACCATGGGTGCCAAATCGCCGGATGTCGAGATTAGCCGATCGGTGGTAGAGATCAAGGCGACGATGGAACGAATTCGGGAACTGGTGCTCAATGTCGAGTAAGTGGATTGTCCCGCCGGGTTTGGGAATGGTGGTAATCCTTTCCGGGCCCAGCGGTGTGGGCAAAACCACGGTAAGTCTAAGGCTGTTGGACCTTGGGCTTGCCCTTCGGCGAGTGGTGACCACGACAACGCGTGCGGTGCGGCCGGGCGAGGTTTGCGGGGTTGATTATCATTTTTTTAGCGATCCAGAGTTCGACCAGGCGTTGGCCGAGGGCGAGTTTCTGGAGTCGGCCATGGTCCATGGAAAGCGCTACGGAACTCGGTGGAGTTCCCTGTGCGAGGCGGCCCAAGGGGGCTATGGGGTGTTGCTGGTGATTGATGTTATGGGTGCTCAACAGGCGCGAAAGCTCTTGCCAAAAACCCATGCGATTTTCCTGCTCCCCCCAAGTGAAGAGGCTCTTGTGGAGCGGATCCACAAGCGGCAAAGCGAGACAGAGGAGTCTCTCCGGCGTCGTCTCAAGACGGGGCAGGGGGAAATTCCCTTGGCGAACTCGTATGATTTCAGTGTAGTGAACGAGAATTTGGACCAGACCGTGACCCTTTTGGGCAACCACCTTAGGGAGTTGCTTGAACAGGAAAGCGTGTCTCGCTGAGAGGTGCATCCTATGCATGATGAGCTAAAGGAAGAAACGATTGTGAACAAGGTTGGCGGTCAGTTCAAACTGTCCACGCTGATCCAAAAACGAATGGTTGAACTCAATCGACCCGGGGCCAAACCCTTGGTCGATCTGCGGACGAATGACAAAATGGCCATCGTCATCCAGGAGATCCTTCAGGACAAGATCTACCTCGACAATTCCGCCTCTGTGGCAATCCACAGTGTTTCCGCCACTGAACAAGCGCGTCAGGCGATGTTGGGTGATGTTTCCGGGGATGTATGATTAAGGGCTAAACCCCGCCCTACTTTTCCCTTTGCGTTGAGCTGTGATTGGACAGTCCACGGAGCGAGCCATGGCCGAGACGGTATCTTCCCCATCCCCCCGTTTTGATGGTCAGGGATCGGAATCCACTTACCAAGCGCTGAGTATTCTCAGCGTCGTGGCGTTGGTGGTCGGCTCGGTGTTTGGATTCGTGGTTATCTTGGGAAGCCTGACGGCGTTTCTGGGGACGACGCCCTTTTTGTTGCCGTTTTGGGCGGCGGTTTTCCCGATGGTGGCGGTCTTGGCGGGCTGGATTGCCCTTGCCCAGATCCGCGACTCTGCGGGATCGCTCACCGGTCGGCGTTTCGCATGGATTGGGATCAACGCCGCCTTCGTGACGGGCCTTGTCTATGTCACCTATTTCATGGCAAACAATCTCGCGGTGCGCAAACAGGCCGAGGATTTTGCCAACCAATATTTTGAAACCGTTATGAAAGGGCAACCGGAACTTAGTTTTCTCTACATGGTTAAACCCGCCGAGAGACCTTCCACAAGGGACATCGAACGACTGAGGCCGATCCTCGAAGTTACCTACAACACCACTCAAGATCCCTCCCAAGTCGGGGTGTTTACTCAATACCAGATGGAAATGCACTTTCGGTTGTTGACGCTGTTCGGTGACAAAGCCACATTTAAGATGATCCAAGCGGGTTTTCCCGACTTTGTCGAAGGTGGATATATTGTCGCCATGCTTTACGAGGTTCAAACAGAGGCGATGAACCTCCGCCTCAATCTGAAGGTGCATTCCGCAAATACCAACAAAGGCCGCGAGTGGTATGTGATTCCCAAAAGCATTACAAACGCCGAACGCACGCTGCATCCCACCGGGGAAAAATTCGTCGATCAATCCAAGGCCGCGGTCAAAGCGATCGAAGCCTTTCAAAAACAGATGACCCGAATGAAATTGGGCTCCCCCTCGGCGGATCCGGATTTTGATGGGGCTTTTCTCTCTAGTTTTGCCGGAATTGGCGTTAGCAAATCGGCCAATGAGGCTCAAAATGCCGCCTTCATTCAAAAGCGCGACGCCTTTTTCGGGCCCGCCGACGGCAAGCCTGGTCGGTTTCTCAACCCGATAGGAAAGTCGTTCTACAGTGATGTCAATCTTAGGGCCAGTTTTGAGGCCGAGGCCAGTAAGGCCTTCACGGTGGGTTCCGGCTATTACCCCTACATTCCAATCTGGTTTTCGGCCACAACCGATTTTGCTTTGCCCTTTTTACGCGAAAAAGACGGCTACTTGGAATTTACCACCGATTGTATGATTGGTTTTATTCCCCGAACCATGATCAACGCCAAATTGACTTTGCGAACTTCTCCGAATGCCGATCCGACCAAACCCGAATCTTGGCGTGTTTCCGGTTTGGAACTCATTCGTGGCCGAAACCAACCCAAGCCACCTGACCAAAAATAATTCTCCGGCGGTGCCCGGTTGGAAAATCCCCATGAAACGCATTGTCCTCGGCGGGGGTTGTTTTTGGTGCGTCGAAGCGGTCTTTGAGCAAATTCAGGGTGTGACCAAAGTCGTCTCGGGCTATGCGGGCGGCAAAATCGACCTCCCTACCTATGAACAGATCTGCACAGGCACCACCGGTCACGCCGAGGTAATTTGCTTGGATTACAATCCCGGGGTTGTTACCCTTGATCAATTATTGGATGTGTTTTTCGTGGTTCACGATCCGACCACGCTCAACCAACAGGGGGCGGATAAGGGTACTCAATATCGCTCGGTGGCCTACTTTGACAATGCCTTGGAGGAGGTTGCCATTCGGGAGGCTATCCAGCGTTGTCGGGAAACTTGGCCGGGCCGGGTGGTTACCGAAGTAACCCCGCTGCCCAAGTTTTTCCCGGCCGAGGCATACCATCAAGGCTATTTCCGCGAACACCCCAACCAACCCTACTGTCTCTTTGTCGCCGCGCCCAAAGTGGCCAAATTCATGCGCTATTTTCCCGAATTGGCCAAAGAAGGTGGCAATACCCTTTGATCGCGCCGGTCGGCGACTGCTCGTTAATTTGTCCGTCTCTGACATTTCCGCCACGTAAAAAACAGGTATGGGGATTCGTTTGCATTACGACAAACAAGAATCAGTTGGGCTTCCATCGGATCGGTGCGCTGTACCTTGTCCGCCCATTTACAAAAAGAAAAATACATTCGGAATATCGTGCTCGGAGCAATAAACATGAGCAGTAACTTGACAACAGGAAAAAAAGGGCCAGAATGGAAATCATCATTCAATTTCGATTCCTCGTGGCTTGGTTCATCGTGCAAGCGGGGGTGCCGCCAAACTTTGCATGATAACTTGACCTGGTGATTATTGCCAGCCTAGTTCGACCCCAAACACGACCAAGTGGGTGCAGTCCATATAGTCAACAAATAGGGGCGCAATACCCTAGAGGAGATCAGGATGGACCGATTTCCTGCCCCACACTTCACCGGCACGGCACCACCCGGTGGGTTGAACCATTGGTTCCCAAGGAGAATTACACGATGAACCGACGAGAACTGGTCAGCATGGTCGGGGCAATGGGGGCGGGCGCGGCGCTCGGCACTTCCCAAGCTATCGCCGATGGTCACGGAAAAGGGAACGACAACAAGCCGATGGCCCCACTGGGCAACCATCATCTGCACTTTTGCGGTATCCACTGCGCCAAGAAAGACCCACGAATCCAGATCGTCACCCAACACTATTGTGGCATGGTCGGCGAGGGGATGCACCAGTGCCTTCTCTACGATTCGGTCGGCAAGGGCGCTCGGCTCCTAGGCGTCGAGTACATCATCTCCGACGACATCTTCCGTAAGCTGCCGGACATGGAGAAGCCGTACTGGCACCCGCACACCTATGAGGTGCTGGGTGGAGGGCTGATTGCCCCTACCATGAAACCCGACGAGGAGATGGCCTTCATGAAAGGGCTGCTGCTGACCTGGGGCAAAACATGGCACACTTGGCCTGACCCGACGACCCCGGTGCCAATGGGCGAACCGATGCTTATGTGGTCGCTGATGGGCGATGGCCAAGACGACCCGAAGGTGTTTGCCGCCCGGGACAAGGAGTTCGGAGTCAAGACAGCCGACATCCGCAAGAAGCGAATCGAGGTCATCGGCTACGAGGTACCAGCCGTCCCGCAGCCAAAAAATGTGAAGGTGATCGGTCGGCAGTGGACAGCAACCGGAGAGGATAAGCCGACGCCGAAGAAGAATTGACACTCCCTAAAACAAAACGGCGGGAGCCTTTTTGCTTGGGCCAATGTGTTATTTCGGAAAAGTGTCCTTTTTCAAGCGTTGCCCTAAATCAAGAAAGGGTCTCAAAGGCAGACCTTGCGGCCCGGGGTAACAAAGACCTCGGTTTACCCGCAAAAGATTACTCGCAAAGGTTTGCCTGTTCGTTCGATAGTATGCCTCGTGGAAAGGTTTTGGTCCGTGACCCCAGATGATCGTTCCTGTTCTCTCGAACAACTGACATTTGACAACCGCTTCACCCGTGAATTGCCCGCCGATCCCTTGGCGACAAACGCCCGCCGCCAGGTGCGATTGTCTTGCTATTCCCGGGTAAATCCCACGCCCGTCGTTGGGCCCCAGTTGGTGGCCCATTCCCGTGAAGTGGCCGACTTATTGGGCATACCTGCGGAAATGGCGGCTTCCAAGGAATTTGCCCAGGTGTTTGCCGGAAACCGAGTCCTAAAGGGGATGGACCCCTTTGCCATGTGTTATGGCGGACATCAATTTGGCAACTGGGCGGGACAATTGGGGGATGGGAGGGCCATCAACCTCGGCGAGGTGTTAACTCCAAACGGCCAGTGCTGGACCCTGCAGCTCAAAGGAGCCGGGCCGACCCCCTATTCGCGCACGGCGGATGGTCTGGCGGTGTTGCGATCTTCGGTTCGGGAATTTGTATGCAGCGAGGCGATGCACCACCTTGGCGTGCCCACCACCCGTGCCCTTAGCCTTTGCCTGACGGGCGAAAAGGTCATGCGGGATATGTTTTACAATGGCAACCCCCAAGCCGAACCGGGTGCGGTGGTTTGTCGTGTCGCCCAGTCGTTTCTTCGATTTGGCAATTTTGAAATCCTAAATTCGCGCAATGACCTCGAAACGAATAGGAGGCTGGTCGAGTTTACAATTCGTAACGACTTTCCCCATCTGGGAGAAGCAACTTCCGAAACAATCGCCCGCTGGTTTCACGAGGTTTGTGAGCGCACGGCCACCATGATCATCCACTGGATGCGAGTCGGGTTCGTCCATGGCGTCATGAACACAGACAATATGTCCATCCTCGGGCTGACCATTGATTATGGCCCTTATGGCTGGGTCGAAGACTATAATCCGGGATGGACCCCGAACACCACCGACGCCTCGGGAAGGCGGTATTGCTTTGGCAATCAACCCAAAATCGCCCTGTGGAACCTTGCCCAATTGGGCAATGCCCTGATCCCGCTCGTGGGCGAGGCCCAACCCTTTCAAAAAGGGATCGAGGCCTATTCGGCGGCGTATGAACTCGGACGGGAAACCATGTGGGGCCAAAAGCTGGGGATTACCTCCTTTCAGAGTACCGACACTCCCCTTGCCGAGGAAGTGTTTTCATTGCTTGGCATGGCCGAAACCGACATGACCTTGTTCTTTCGGGCGTTGGCAAGGCTTGACACAAAAACAGAACCAACCCCCGCCAAAGTTCAGGCCTTGGTGGAGGAGGCGTTTTACTCCCCCGGCGCCCTTAAGGGCGATCTTTTGGCCAAGTGGACCGATTGGTTTTGTCGCTATCAGGAACGCCTAAAGGCTGATGGGTTGGCCGACGGGATTCGCAAGGAACGGATGAACGCGGTCAATCCGAAATATGTGTTGCGCAACTACCTTGCCCAAGAGGCGATCGATCTTGCCGAGCAGGGCGACTTCGGCCGCATTCAAGAGTTGTTGGATGTATTAAGGCTTCCCTATGACGAGCAGCCGGGCCGGGAACGCTTCGCTCAAAAGCGGCCCGATTGGGCCAGACATCGGGCGGGCTGTAGCATGCTATCGTGCAGCTCTTAAGGCCTTGCGGCTCAACCATCCCGCTTGGCTTCAAGTTCTTGCCAGCGACCATAGAGGCGTTCGACCTCCTTTTGGGCATCCTCAAGCAACCGACACTCATTCATCAACACGACATGCCCAAGTGTGCCTGCGCGTTCCACCTCAGCCAGTCGTTCGGTGACGGATTCTTCGGCAGCCAAGAGGGGCCCTTCAATCGTTTCCAGTTCTTGTTGTTCTTTGTAGGTGAGCTTCTTTTTGGACTTGGATGCAGAAGCCTTGGACGATTGGGAATTGCCTTTGGCATTACTATTTCGAACCCTAACCACTTCTTGTTGGGAGCGTTCATAGGCCGTTAGCCACTGCCCAACCGAGGCAAATCGGGCGGCTGTGCCCAGACCATCGAGGCCAATGATTTCGGTGCAGATACGGTCGAGCAGCTCCCGATCATGACTGACAATGACAAGTGCCCCGGGGAACTCCATTAGGGTTTCCTCCAGCACCTCAAGGGCCGGGATGTCCAGATCGTTGGTCGGTTCGTCGAGCAAAAGCAAATCGGCCGGAAGGAGCATCATTTGGGCCATGCGCAAACGCGCCTGCTCGCCGCCGGAAAGCGAGGCCACCAGCAGGTCTAGTTGGTCCTCGCGAAAGAGAAATTGCCTAGCCCATGCGACCACATGAATCGTCCGGTTGTTGTGGACCACCATGTCTCCATTGGGACAAAGGGCTTTGCGCAGGGTCTGGGTGGTATCCAAGGCGGTGCGGCCCTGTTCAAACATTACCTTGCGAAGGCCATCGGCTTCGGTGATAGTCCCGGCGTCGGGGGCATGCTCCCCGGCCAGGGTCCGCAAAAGCACGCTTTTGCCGCTGCCATTCGCGCCCAAAAGCCCAAGCTTGGTTCCCGGGGTCAGGATCAGGTCCAACCCCGAAAAGAGCGGCTTGTCGCCCATCTGCTTGGCAATGCCCACCACGGTAAGGAGTTTTTTGGATTGGCGACCCGTGCCGACAAAGGCGATCCCGGCGGCACCTGTGGAGGCATTTCGGTATTTGAGCTCCGAAAGCTCTTCGCGGCGCTTTGCGGCCTCTTCAATGCGAGAGGAAGCCTTACAGGTCCGGGCCGCCGCCTTGCGCCCTAGCCATTCGGTTTCACGGCGAACCTGATTGGCAACCGATTCCTGTTGACGGGCCTGACCATCCAGAAAGTCATCACGGCGCTCGACAAACCCATCGTAAGATTCCGCCGCCCGAAAGGTCCCCGTCGGATAGGCCCGATTGATCTCCATGATGTCGTCGGCGACGGCGCGCAAAAACGCCCGGTCATGGGTTGCCACGAGATAGGCAAACGAGGCTGATCGCAGCATCCGCTCTAGCCAAAGGATGCCGGGCAGATCGAGATGGTTGGTCGGTTCATCCAAAAGGAGCAGGTCCGGTTGGCGGACAATCGCCCGTGCTAGGCTTAATCGTTTTCGCCAACCGCCGGACAGCAGATGTGCTGGTTGATGGGGATCTTCAAAGCCAAACTGATCAAGGATTATGGTGGTTCGTGTTTCTCGGTCATGATCGTCCATGGGTTCCTTGGCCAAGGCCTCAAACACCACATCGCGAACAGATAAACCCTGCTCGAACTTATCCTCCTGGGCGACGAAACCAAGCTTTGCGGAGCGCCTGAGGGAGCGAATCCCCTCGGTTGCCTCGTCTTTGCCGGAAAGGATGTTTAGGAGAGTGGATTTCCCGGCGCCATTTGGCCCGATGAGCCCGACCCGTTCCCCAACCGAGAGATCAAACGACAATTCGCGAAACAAAGGTCGCGGTCCAAAGGCTTTGGTCAGCCCTTGAACACCAAGAAGCACACTCATTCCCACCCTCGTCCGCGCCAACGCTTTTGGGCATCATTGCCAAAGGGTTCAGTCTACGGAGTGGGTCATGGGACGGGGCCCTATTCTATGGCCCGTAAAAAAGTTCTTTTCTCCATCTTGGAGGCGGGCATCTCCATTACCTGATAGCAGGCGTTTTCAAAACCCAAACGGCGGTACACCTCCTGCGCGGTTTGGTTTTCGTTCTCGACATAAAGCCTCAAACCGACGACCGGAACGCTCTCCCGGGCGGCAAAATCTTTGCCATCCGCGCAAATGGCGTCGACCAGAGAAGCAAAGACCCCCTTGCCCCTCCATGCGGATTCGACATAAACGCTTTGAAGCCACCAGATCCAGCCATTGCGCCAATCAGACCATTCCGGGGTGGTCATGGCTTGCCCAAAGACCTGATTTTGGGCGCTTGCCACCCAAAAACGGACATGGTTTGGTCGCTCCAAGGCGCCCTGAACCCCGGCGTGAAGGATGGCAGGGTCGAGGATTTTGCCCTCGGTTTCCATGGCCATGGCGGCGTTTTGCCGGGAAATGGCGGGGGTATCCGCCCAAACCGCCCGCCGGACGGTCCAAATTTGACTCATTGTGACGCTTCTCCCTAGGAAATTTC
>SIAL01000082.1 GCA_009691815.1 Gemmataceae bacterium
GATGGTGGCACCACCTCGACCCTAAGCACCGGCTCTTCGGCACTTGTCGGGGTCCTCTCCGGTGACACGGTGACCTTGGGTGGAACCGCGGTGGGCACCTTTGCCTCCGCCAATATTGGGTCAGGAATTACGGTCTCTATCGCCGGGTTTACGATCGCCGGTACGGATTCGGGCAACTACACGCTTAGTCAACCGACGACCACGGCGAACATCACGGCCAAGGGCCTAACGGTTTCTGGAACGACGGCGGCCAACAAGGTTTACGATGGTGGCACCACCTCGACCTTAAGCACCGGTTCTTCGGCACTTGTCGGGGTCGTCTCCGGTGACACGGTGAACCTGGGTGGAACCGCGGTGGGCACCTTTGCCTCCGCCAATATTGGGTCAGGAATAACGGTCTCTATCGACGGGTTCACCATCTCCGGATCTTCTTCAGGCAACTACACCCTTACTCAACCCAGCACCACGGCGAACATCACGGCCTTGGCCCTAACCGTATCTGGTACGACGGCTTCCAACAAGGTTTATGATGGCAACAATACCGCCACCATGAACCAAACCTCTTCCGTGTTGGTGGGGATTGTTTCGGGAGACACGGTGACCTTGGGTGGTACGGCCACCGGCACCTTCCCGTCTAAGACGATTGGTACGAGTCTTTTGGTAACCATCGCCGGGTTCACCATCTCCGGGTCTTCCAACTACACCCTGACTCAGCCGACGACCACGGCGGACATCACGGCCTTGGGCCTAACCGTTTCTGGAACGACGGCTTCCAACAAGGTTTATGATGGTGGCACCACCTCGACCCTAAGCACCGGCTCTTCGGCACTTGTCGGGGTCCTCTCCGGTGACACGGTGACCTTGGGTGGAACCGCGGTGGGCACCTTTGCCTCCGCCAATATTGCCACAGGAATTACGGTCTCTATCGCCGGGTTTACGATCGCGGGTACGGATGCGGGCAACTACACCCTTACTCAACCCAGCACCACGGCAAACATCACGGCTAAGGGATTGACCGTTTCTGGAACGACGGTGGCCAACAAGGTTTACGATGGTGGCACCACCTCGACCTTAAGCACCGGTTCTTCGGCACTCGTCGGGGTCGTCTCCGGTGACACGGTGAACCTGGGTGGAACCGCGGTGGGCACCTTTGCCTCCGCCAATATTGGCACGGCGATAACGGTTTCGATCACCGGGTTCAGCATCTCCGGAGCTTCCTCCGGCAACTACACCCTGACTCAGCCGACAACCACGGCGAACATTACGGCCTTGGCCCTAACCGTATCTGGTACGACGGCTTCCAACAAGGCTTACGATGGTAACACCACCTCGACTGTAAGCACCGGCTCATCGGTACTTGTCGGGGTCCTCTCCGGTGACACTGTGACCTTGGGTGGAACCGCGGTGGGCACCTTTGCCTCTGCCAATGCTGCCACAGGAATAACGGTCTCTATCGCCGGGTTCACCATCTCCGGGTCTTCCAACTACACCCTGACTCAGCCCAGCACCACGGCCAATATCACTAAGGTCAATCAGAGCATTTCTTGGTCTACCCCAACCGCTATTACCCTTGGCCTTCCCCTCAGTAGTACCCAACTCAGTGCTTTGGCGTCTGGCGTTGTCGGGGGATCGGCAGCAGGGAATCTTACCTATGATTTTCCGCTGGGAACCGTTTTGAGTTCCGGCACCTATACCTTGGGTGTCACTGCGGCATCCACCACCAACTACAATCAGGCCACGGGTAGCGTGAGCATCAAGGTGAATCCCTATTTCACGGATCCCAGCCCTAGCTTGGGTAATGGCTTTGGAACGGTTATTGTCACATTACCTGGGGGAAATTTGGTAATTACGGCCCCGTATGATGATTTTGCAGCGACCGATGCCGGAGCCGTTTACCTCTATAGTGGAACCACCGGCGCCTTGATTAGCACCCTTCGAGGGGGAAGGGCCAACGACCAAATCGGCGTCACCGGGGTGACGGCTCTCACCAATGGTAACTTCGTGATCCGAAGCGCGACTTGGGACAACGGAGCAGCAACCGATGCCGGGGCGGTTACCTTTGGCAACGCCACCACCGGGGTAAGCGGTTCCGTAAGCAGCCAAAACAGTCTTGTGGGGAGCTCTTCAAGCGACAATGTGGGGTCTTATGCCATCCTCGCCTTGGCCAACGGCAACTATGTGGTCAATAGCCCGGATTGGAACAAAGGCAGCGTGGTCGATGCGGGTGCCGTTACCTTTGGTGCTGGAGATTCAGGGGTTTCAGGGGCAATCAGTTCGGTTAACAGCCTTGTGGGCAGCAACACCACCGACAAAGTTGGCTCGAGCGGGGTCACCGCCCTTGCCAACGGCAACTTCGTGGTCCGAAGCCAACTTTGGGGCACCTCGGATGTGGGTGCGGTAACTTGGGCCAGTGGCGACAGTGGCATCACCGGAGCGGTAAGTTCGACCAACAGCATCATCGGCAGTACGGCCAATGACTTCGTGGGTAATACCGCCATCACCGCTCTTTCCGGGGGCAATTTTGTCTTGGTAAGTCCCAACTGGGACAATGGCAGCGGCAACAGTGCCGGCGCGGCCACTTGGCTAAACGGTACCACAGGCAAGACCATTCTCGGAGCCTTTGGTACTCTTTCTTCCACGAACAGCCTGGTGGGAAGCTCTTCCCGCAATGGTGACTCGGTGGGGGCCAACGGGGTCGCCTCCCTTACCAATGGCAACTTCGTGGTGATCAGCGCCAGTTGGAACGGCATTCGGGGAGCCGCCACTTGGGGCAGTGCCAATGCGGGTGTGGTGGGCGAAGTATCCAGTTCCAACAGCATGATTGGGGATGTGGTCGGAGCCAATGTGGGCAGCGGTGGCGTGACGGCCCTTACTAGCGGCAACTATGTGATCAACAGCTACAACTGGAACAGCAACAAGGGGGCCGTTACTTTTGGTATTGGCAGTACCGGCACCTCTGGAACCGTGGCGAGCGCAAACAGTTTGGTGGGTTCGGTTAACAACAGTTATGTTGGCCTTGATGGCATGAGCCAGTTGACCAACAACAATTATGTGGTGAAGAGTTCGCTTTGGAATAATGGTTCCGTTGCCGTGGGCGCCGCCACCTTTGCGAGCGGGTCTTCCGGAGTATCCGGAACCGTTTCCAGCGGAAATAGTCTGGTGGGAAGCTCGGCGGCCGATAAGGTGGGGGCCAAGATCACAACGCTTACCAACAACAACTATGTGGTGGTAAGCAGCAGTTGGACCCGTACCGGTGCCGGTGCCGCGACCTCGGTGGGCGCCATCACTTGGGGCAGCGGCTC
The DNA here is from genome assembly GCA_009691815.1 of Gemmataceae bacterium. Classification (GTDB taxonomy): domain Bacteria; phylum Planctomycetota; class Planctomycetia; order Gemmatales; family Gemmataceae; genus SYLG01. The sequence continues at coordinate 3,303 of SIAL01000082.1, forward strand.
CTCCGGCGTAAGCGGTTTGGTGAGTAGCACCAATAGCCTTATCGGCAGTGCGCTCAATGACCAAATCGGCAGCGGCGGCATCACCGTCTTAACCAACAACAACTACATCGTCTCTAGCCCGCTTTGGAACAACGGCAGCACGGCCGATACCGGGGCGGTCACTTGGGGCAACGGCGGCTCCGGATCCACCGGGGCCCTTAGTACATCCAACAGCCTTGTTGGGTCGAACACCACCGACAAGATCGGCAGCGGCGGCATCACCGCCCTTGGCGCAAACTATGTCGTGGCCAGTCCCCTTTGGAACAACAGTTCCGTGGTGGATGCTGGTTCGGTCACTTGGGGCAACGGCTCCGGCCAGGTAACCACGGGTGCGGTAACCTCTTCCAACAGTTTTGTCGGGTCCACCACCAACGACAAGGTGGGCAGCGGCGGCATCACCGTCCTTTCCAACAACAACTTTGTCGTCTCCAGCCCGCTTTGGAACAACGGAGCGGCGACCACCGCCGGAGCCGTAACTTGGGGCAATGGTGCCAGCGGATCCGCAGGAACCATTGGCAGTACCAACAGCCTTGTCGGAAGCACGAATGGGGATCAACTGGGAAGTGGCGGCATCAAAGCATTAACCGGAAATGGTAACTACACCATCGCCAGTCCCCTTTGGAACAATGGTGGGACCAGTGATGTTGGGGCCGTAACCTTTGGCAACGGAGATGGGTCCACCAAGGGAACCGTGGCCAGCGGCAATAGCCTTATTGGGTCAACCGCATTTGATCAGGTAGGCAGTGGTGGCGTCACCGCCCTTTCCACCGGCAACTATCTAGTATCAAGCGCAAGCTGGAAAAATGGCAGTTTGGCCAATGCCGGTGCGGTAACCTGGGGTCGGGGTACCACCGGGGTATCCGGGGCGGTCTCCACTTCGAATAGTACGGTGGGTTCCGTGGCCAATGCGAATCTTCAGTCCATCACCTTAAATGGGACCGGCGGGACCTACTTGGTGAGTTTCCTTTCGGATGGTTCTGGTCCTAGGGTCAATTACGGTTTCCAGAATCCCACCGACCCGGTCTTCACCAACGCCTCAAGCACCACCTATACCATTGGGGTGAGCAAGTCCTTCACCTTCTCGGCGACAGGCAGCCCAACCGCGGGATACAGCCTGATTTCAGTCTCAGGTACAGGAACCAGCTTGCCCAGCGGCCTTTCGCTTAACAACAGCACCGGGGTTCTTTCAGGAACGGCCGCCAGCGGCACCGCGGGCACCTACACCCTCACCGTTCGAGCCACCAACGGCTTGGGCGTAAATGTCAACCAAACCTTCACCTTGACGGTTTTGTAATAACCGGTTGGGATAAACCAAAAGGGCACCTCTTTTTAGGGGTGCCCTTTTTTTGTTGTCAGGTTTTTATTTTGCCTCAGGTACTCAAACCTTCATAGCCGGTAATCCGCGAAATGTCTCTGCCCAGGTCGGTTCGCAGGCGTAGCTTGGGCAAATCCCAAAGGTGGCCAAAAATTGTGCCAAGAACATTGGGAATGGTGACGGGCATCGCGGTGGGATTGGCCCCGTCCCGAGAACTTTGGCCGTAAACACCACCGGTGGTGATTGGCCCCCCCGCCATCAACAAGGGGCCAAGGTTGCCCCAATGGTCTCGGCCCCCTTGAGCGTTTACCTTGGGTGTGCGACCAATCTCGCCGCACACCACAACCAGCACCTTTTCCGAAAGTCCCCGTTCGAAAAGATCATCCAAGAGGGCGCTAAGGGCCTTGTCTAGCACCGGCGCCAACCAGGGCATGGCGTCTTTCATGGGGGCGTTGTTCACATCGCTATGGTTGTCCCAAACAAACGCCGTATTGACCGCCACAAAACCAGTGCCCCGTTCGACGAGCCGTCTGGCCATGAGCATCAGTTTGCCAAGCGATCGCACATGTTCCTTGTAGAAATTGTGGTTGTTCCATTTGGTGGGAATGGACGATTCGCTCACCAGGGCGGAGGTGTCGTAGCGTTCGAGAACCTTGGCACTTTCGTTCTTTAGGTTAAACGCGTCCCCTACACCCCCCAATAGCAGACGCAAAGCCCGGTCCCGCATTCCCTCTCCGGGTTCAGAGTCCAGTCGCAGCTTGAGGTTGTCAAGGGCTGTCAAAAGGGCCCGGCGTTCCGTGAGTTTATCGGCGCTTAGCTTTAGCTTCATATCTTTGAGGAGGTTGCCCGCGCCCCCTGGAACAAATGGGGTGGTCGATTTGGGAAAGCCGCCGGTGACCCCAACAAGCTCGGGCCCCATGAAGGGATTGGCCCGTTTTTCGCCAACGGATTCGGGATGAAGGAAGACATTGGCGGGCAAGCCATCCCCGGTTTGGATTCCTGATACCGAGGCGTAGATGGAACCAAGGTTGGCCATGCCGGAGTCTTTGCAGACAAGGGGTTTTAGGTCATGGTTGGCGTCGCCTGGAATATACGACCTGACATTGAGGATGCGGCCGGCACGATTCGCCAAAAGGGGAAAATGTTCCCCAAACCTTTGACCCGGAATGGTGGTGGGGATGGTGCCCACAACCGTTTTGATATCCGAGGGGGCATCGGGTTTGGGATCAAAGGTTTCCAATTGGCTTGGTCCGCCGTGACAGAAAACAAAGATCACACTATGGCCGGATTTTGTGGCCTCGATCTCGGCACCAATTCTGCTTGCCCCGGCCAGCATTCCCGCTGTGGCCACTTGCAAAAACCCGCGGCGCGAACTTGTGGGCCCGATTCGAAGCATGAAACGACCCCCGTGAACAAGTTGGGGAATGGGTGGGAAAACGGCAAGAAAGAAGGCTCTGCAATTCTACCATGGAAAACAGAGGAAGGGAAGGGTGACCAGCCTATTTCGGTTCCCGGCTTTTGGGCAATCCCACCACGACGCGATTCAATAAAACCCGAAAATAGCAGTGACGGACAATACGGAAACAGGCGAGCGGTGGTCTAATGGGACCTTTAATAGTGGGTTCGGGTTTTATGCTCGGAGGAATAAGGCCCTTAGCACCCACCCGCCTCGGCCATGACCTTAAGCTGGATTCGGCTCTTCCCATATTCTCCTTCGAGAAAATCCCTACCCCGTTTCACATTGACATGATCCCAAGGGAGCATTTCGGAAACTGGACGCTCTCTTTGGGCATAAAAGGCCGGATCCATACCCAATTCGGCAATCGCCTCATGCCAAATGGAAGCCCGGAAGTGTTCCCGCCAACCATCAAATCTGGCCCCTTTGCGCCATGCCAATTCCAACAGCGCCGCAGTACGCCGATCACCCCGGGTCAGGATTCCCTCGAGTATGCTCGTCTCGATGTCGTGTTGTTTGACCTTTACGGCCCTTAAGCGAACCCTGCTCCTAATGTAATGACCGGCCTCGGCCAGATACTCCCTCGTTTGCATCCCATTCCATTGATAGGGGGTGTGCGGTTTGGGGATAAAGTTGCTCACCGAGGCGGTAACTTCTTTCCATTTCCCGGTGACCTCTTTGCCAATTTGGGCAATGGTTTCCGCCATATCCACGATGCCGTCCAAGTCGATCCGCCGCTCGCCCGGCAAGCCGATGAGAAAATAGAGCTTTACCTTTTCCCATCCATGCTTAAAGGCTTCCCGGCAGCCTTCATAAAGGTCTTCGTTCTTGATTTTCTTGCGGATCTGTTCGCGCATATCATCACGAGCAACCTCAGGGGCCAAGGTCAGCCCCGCCTTGCGGATCCCTTTGACCAACTTGGGGAGGGTGCGAAGTTGGTTGTTGATTCGAAGACTGGGCAGGGTGACATTCACGCCCATAGGGTGAAAAGTCTCGTGCATCCGTTTTACCAGCTCCTCAAAATAGGGATAATCGCTGGTCGAAAGGCTTAGGATGCTGATTTCGTCATAGCCGGTGTTTCGGTAAGACTCCAAAGCCGCCGCCACGATCGTCTCCACCTTGCGCAGGCGAAGCGGCCTTTTGATCACGGTGGATTGGCAAAAGCGGCACTGCCAGGGGCAGCCTCGCATGATTTCGATGGAGATCCTGTCATGGGGGGTGCGAATGTGGGAAACCACGGGCCTTGTGGGCAAGGGAATGGAATCCAGATCCTCGGTGATGGTGCAGGAGGTGATTTGTCCGGGAATGTCGGAACGAGTTCTATGGATGGCGGCCAGGGTTCCATCGGCCTTGTAATCGGGCTCGAAAAAGCGGGGAACATAGGCCCATGGCGCCTGTGCGGCGATTTTGGCCAAGATCTCCTCGCGGGAAAGATCGGTTTCCCGACGAAGTTGGGTCCACAGTTTGGTGATCAGGGGTAGGCTCTCTTCGCCATCCCCCAAAATAAAAAGATCGACAAAGGGAGCTAATATTTCGGGATTCTGGGCACCCGGCCCCCCCGCCACAATCAAAGGATGGTGCCGGTCTCTTTTGTCGCAATGAAGCGGAATGCGGCCCGACTCTAGAATGGTGAGCAGGTTGGTGTAACAGACCTCGTATTGGAGGCTAAAACCAATGATGTCAAATTGCAGAAGGGGCGTGAAGGACTCTAGAGAATAGAGTGGCAAATCCGCCTCGCGAAGCGCCTGTTCAAAATCAGGCCACGGCGCGAACACGCGTTCACACCACCAATTTGGGTTACTGTTTATGATCGAATAAAGCACCTGAAGGCCGTGGTGGCTTTGGCCGATGGTATAGGCGTCCGGAAAGGCCATGCACACCCGGGCAGTAAGGTGGCTTGGGTCTTTGACGACGGCGTTTAGCTCCCCGCCGATGTATTGCGCCGGAGAGACGACCTTTCCCAGAAGTAGTTGGACCTTGGCCCGAAGGGCATCCCCTGAAAGCATAAAAAATCCTTGCGCAAAGGGCCTTGGCCTAGAACTTGAACTGGGCCTGAATCTGGGGGTTGACTACTTTCTCGGCGGGCCATTCACCCCTGTACAGGCTGACGGCGGCCTCGGCGGCGCTTTCCGCCATGGCCGCAAGGGACATGCTGTCCACCCCGGCGGCATGGGGCGTGAGAACCAGATTGGGCAGGTCAAACCAAGCCTGTTTTCCCGGAGGTTCTTCCTCGAAAACATCAATGCCCGCGCCACCGATGGTATTTTTGGCAAGAGCGTCGGCCAAGGCCGCTTCGTCTAAAACCCAACCCCTTGAGGTATTGATAATGAGCGCGGTCTGTTTCATCCGGGCCAAACTTTTGGCGTTGATGATATGCCTTGACTCGGGCGATGCGGGAAGGTGAAGCGTTAGAATGTCGCTTTTTTCCAACAGCTCCTCAAAGGTGACCAGTGGAATGTTGTGGGCCTTGGCAAAGGCATGATCGGGAAAAGGATCATAGGCGATCACGGGCATCTCAAAAGCGATGGCCCGGGTGGCCACCGCCTTGCCCGTGCGGCCCAAACCCGCGATTCCCAAGGTCTGCCCACGAAGGGGCCGGTTGATGCTCCGGGGGAAACCGCCCGCCTGGACACCCAAATGTTGGGGGATGAGTCGTTTGACCAACGCCAACATCAGAGTGAAGGCGTGCTCCGCCACCGAACCCTGATTGGTTCCGGGAGCAATGGTAACAGCGATGTTCTGTTTCGTGGCCGCGGCGACATCGACCCCGTCAAAACCGACTCCAATGCGAGCGATCACCCGGAGGCTAGGATGAGCCTCAAGTACCTTTTTTGTGTAGGGTTCGGACCCTGCCAACGAGGTGGAACAGCCTTCGAGCCACTTGATGAGTTCGTGTTCCAAAAGTTGACGGCCCACATCCTGACACACAAGCTCATATCCGGCATTTTCAAGAATGCTTTGGAATTTTCCGCCCACGGAATTGATATGGCTGGGTCCAATAAGGATCTTGGGGGGAATTTTGGCCATGGAACATTGGCTCCTGCGGTTGCCGACTTTGATCACGATACCCCATTATCCTATAGGTGGGGTTCCGGCACGCAATCGGTGGAGCCATTGGTTTCTCAGAGCATTGGTTGCTTCTAGGGCGCCAAGGGCCTCATCAAGGTTCACCTGTTCAAACCGAACCCTGTCCCCGGGGCGCAATTGGCCCATGGAGTCCTGATCGGCCCGGATCACCATTCCCAATCGGGGATAGCCCCCAATGGTCTGTGCCGCCACACCGAGAATCATGGGCAGGCCGGCATGGTTGATCTGAATGGTCCCGGGAAGTACGGGTTCGGAAAGCATTTCCCGATTGTCCGTTCGAACGAAAGGGATCCCTTCAAGCCGAATCCCCATGCGATTGGCCTGATGCGAAATGGTCCAAGTCTGGTCCAATAGGTTTTTGGGGTCAAAGCGGTCCGCTTCGGGTCCGGGAAGAAATCGTAACACCCCATGAGGAGGTTGCCAAACCCGCTCCTTTAGGCGTCGAAGGGGTGCTTTGGTGGAGAACCCAGATAACACTTCCCCCGTTTGCAGGGGTCGAAAACCGGATCGGCTGCCAAGGATGGGTGGGTTGGAAAAGCCGCTGGCAATTGCGAGGTACCCCCTTGCCCCCCTGTGCATGGGCCCGGTCTTCAAAGTTTGCCCGGGTCGCCAAAGAAAGGTTTTTTCGGGCGGTATCTGTTGGCCTTCAAGCAAGCCCCCTTCCACGGCCCCGGTAAAAACCGCCACCAGCGGCCCCCCCCGACAGATTAAAGTTGGACCGATCAGACTAAATTCGATCATGGCCTGATCAGGTGCATTATTCAAAAAACCATGGGCCAGATCAAACGAAAACCGATCGGCCGGACCGCCCGGACCCACCCCCTGTTCACGAAACCCCGGTCGGCCCGGATCGACCATCCATGTGTCCATTCCCGCCCGAACTACCTCGATTTGAGCGGATTCGCACCGGCTTCCTTCTGGGAAAACAGCGGTAAGTTCACTCATGGCGGCGAGATCAGAAAATGGTTTTCAAGAAGGATGTTCCGCGCCGCCTCCAAGGTAAGGCTTGCGTTTGGGGAATCACCATGCACACACAGGGTTCGTATACGACCCGATTGAGCCAGCCACAGAGCCTGCCTTGCCGTGACAGTGGGGTCGAAAAGCACCCCACCGGGAGCTTCCCTTGGAAGGAGCCCACCCTTTTCATCCATGCCCCGATCGGCGAATCCCTCGGCCACGAAGATGCCAAGCGGCTTTGACAATTCCTCTAAAAGGGATCCGGATAATCCAAACAACTTGAGCCGATATTCTTGGGCGATGACCAAGGTCTCCGACGCCAATTCAAGGTCGGACCCGGCCTGATGGTATAGGGCGCCATGCAGTTTAAGATGCCAAAGGATTTGCCCCGACTTTTGAGCCGCCTTTGCAACAGAATCCAACTGGGGGACGATCAATTGGCGAAGATCATGGCGGTTCAATTTGCGGATAACGCGCCCGAAGTTGGCCTTGTCGGCGTGACCTGGATGGGCCCCACAGTGGATGTTAAATTGTCGGGCCAATTCCAAAGCCGAACGGATCGCCTCGGGACCACCCGCATGGGCCCCGCAGCAAAGATTCCACGAAGTACAAAACGGCGCCAACTGTTCCTCGGTTCCCGATCCCTCGGCGACATCGGCATTGAGGTCGATCATGGTTTTGATTGGCCTACTCATGGAGTAGGTTTGCTCCTTGGGCGAAAGGCCACCACCACCTCGGGATCGGTTTCGAGCCTTGGCCCCTCCAT
>SIAL01000083.1 GCA_009691815.1 Gemmataceae bacterium
AGGATATCCGCACAAATATCAAGGGTTTGATCTTGGGTGGTTCCCCCCGCTCCATAGGTACAGGAAATAAATCCCGGTTGGTAGCGGACCAAAAGATCGACATGCTGGCGCATGGCAACCGCAGCAGCCTCGGTTTTTGGGGGGTAGACTTCAAAAGAAAAGCAGAAGGGCCTTTGTGCGTAGATCTCGGAAAGGCGCATAGTGGTTTATTTCCAAGGGATCCGGATTTGGGAAAGGGAAAACAGGTCTTTTCCCCAACCTGTCCTTTCGGTCATGATAGAGCCTACGCAAATAAATGGGACATCCCTAAAAGAAGGTTTTCAAATGGTCGAACAAGCTCCTCAAACCAGAGGTTTTCCTTTCAAAAAAGTCTTGGTGGGAACCGTAGGCACCACCATGGAGTGGTACGATTTTGGGGTTTATGGATTCTTTGCGGCCACCATCGGCCGCCAGTTTTTCCCCGCCAAGGATGAAATCTCATCGATCATCGCCGCCTTTGGGGCCTTTGCGGCCGGGTTCCTTGCCAGGCCATTTGGCGCCCTTCTTTTCGGGCAGTTGGCTGACAGAAAAGGGCGCGAGTTCGCCCTGGTTGCCTCGGTCATGCTTATGGCGATACCGACCTTTTTGATTAGCATCCTCCCCACGCATGAAATGATCGGGCCAATGGCCGGGGTGTTGTTGGTCCTGTGCCGTATTCTTCAGGGATTATCGGTGGGCGGAGAACACACAACATCGATTGTTTATCTGGTGGAGCATGCCCCGCACCACCATAAGAGTTTGGCGGGGAGCTTTGCTCCGTTTGGGGCCTCAGCGGGGATTCTTTTGGGGTCGGCGGTTGGAGCCATTTTAACCAACATCCTTACCCAAGACCAACTTGAATCGTGGGGTTGGCGCCTACCTCAGGCAGTTGGCCTACTTTTGGCGGGGATCGGTCTTTGGATTCGCCGCCAAAGCTTTTCCCATGGCACCCCGGAACCCAAGGCGGAGACTTCCCCTCTTCGAGAGGCTTGGAGCGTTCACAAGGCCAAAATATTCAAGGTGGTCCTTCTTAATGTAATGCCCGCGATCGGCTTTTACACCATCTTTGTTTACCTTGTCACCTACCTTCAAGAGGTTGACCACCTAAAGGCCAGTCGCGCGCTTGAGATTAACACCGTTAGCATGTTGTTCCTTTTAGGCATGATTCCGGTTTATGGCTGGTTGGCCGACCGAGTTGGCCCGATCAAGCTTTTGTGGGCGAGCGCGGTGGGCATATTGCTCTTTTCCTATCCTTTATTTTCATTGATGCAATACCATGAAGAATGGGTTGACCTTGCCGCGGAACTCGGTTTTGTGGTGCTTTTGACGCCCTATATGGCGGCCAGTCCCGCCGCCCTTTGCGCTATGCTCCCGCACCGGGTACGCTGCACCGTATTGAGCATCGGTTTTAATCTGGCCATGGGGCTTTTGGGGGGAACAACACCTTTAATCGTCGAATATATGCGAAAGTCCACCCACCAAGATTTGACCCCGGCCTACTATTTAATGGGAGCGGCCATGGTTACCCTTGTGGGGCTTTTCTTTTATCAGGAGAATCCCGAAGCCCACAAGGAATTAGACATCTAAAGCCAAGGGGAAGGATCTGGCCCAGCCCCATGGTTCATGAAAAGAGTTTCATGGAAATGTTTCGTGGAAAGAGTAAGGGAGAACCTCAAACCGCGTGGGCTTGAAGTTCTTCTAGGCTTACAAATTCGAGGGAAGAAATGTGGGTGGCTTCTAGGACAACCGGCGAAGCTTGGCCCGCTTCGAGGGCTTCCTTCCAACGGGTAACGCAAAGGCACCATTGATCCCCGGGTTTGAGGCCGCCAAAACCCCATTGGGGCTTTGGGGTGCTAAGGTCATTGCCTCTCTTTTGAGAAAAGGCCAGAAACTCGGCGGTTACCCGGGTGCAAACAAGGTGCAAGCCCTCATCGCCTGGCCCGGTGTCACAGCAACCGGTGCGAAAAAACCCGGTTAATGGCTTGGTGGAACAGCTTTGTAGCGGCGTTCCCAATACATTTTTGGCACCCGTGGTGGTGATAGTGGCCATGGTGGCATTCCTTATAGGGTGCGTTAACCGGGTCCAAACGCCCGGATCGAATTATTCCTGTAAAACAAATTGTAGAGATCCCTTCCCCGGAGAACCGCCAGAATGAGCGCCAATCGTGAAAACGAACAGGGGGAAAGCCCCGTGGCCCGCTTGGCGAACGAATTAAGTGGCATTTTGGGTGTGGTTGGGGTTTTACGCAAAGAACTTAACCTGTTGGGTCGGCTGCCCGGGGAGGATGGCTTTGAAGCCCTTCGGGTGCGAATGGGACGGTTTTCTTCGCTGGGTGGTCGCGAGGTTTTGGTTGCCACGCTCTATGGCCCAACGGGGGCGGGAAAGTCGACTCTGTTTCGCCTTTTGACGGGGATTCCCGTTCCGGCAGGGGATGAAGTGCGGCCTGTTTCCTATGCCAGCGCTTTGGCGGTGCCCTCTCCCTTGGCGAATAAAGAGGCCCTTTGCACCATCCTAAGCGGCTTGGAACCGGTCCCTTTAGACTTCCCCGATCAGCTAAAAAACCGCTCCACCGGGACCGGGGTTGTGTTTTTTGCCCCGTATGATCGAGTCGGGGTAAACCGTTCAAACGACGAAACCGGCCCCCTGCCTGCCCCCAACAGCGGGGTGCATCTCATTTTGGCGGATGTGCCCGATTTCAATTCTTTGGAACTTCGAAACTGGGAGCGGGCGGAAAAACTCCTTCGGCAGGCCGAGGTGGTGGTCTTCCTTATGACCCCGGACACCTACGCCGATCAGGTTACCGTCCGTGAACTGGAGCGGGCATGTCGTGTCTCTGCTCGAATGATTCTGGTGTTTACCAAGGTATTGGCCCCCGATGAGCCTGAGGCAAGGCGCAAGACCCGTGCCAAATGGGAAGACCTGATTCGGATCAAGTTGGTTGACACATCGGAAGCCTGGGGGAAAGCCTTCGCCTCAAAGCGTGGGGATGGGAGGTCCCTTTTAGAGTTTCTCCGGTCTTGCCCCGTTCATTTCAGCACGCACAGTTTTCAAACCAAATTGGAGTCGTTTGTCGCGCTCGAGCAGGGACAATTGCCGCTGGCGGAATGGCTTCATGGCCAGCATGCGGAACGGATCCTCCTAGAGGGAATCACCGCCCCGGCCCAAGATGCGGCCCGGCACATTGAACACCTTTTGGAATCGCTAGACGATCAATTCAAATCCCTTGGAACCGACCTTGAACGGTCCCAAGGACCGGTGGCGAGTGTGGCCCGGGCCATTGCTTCCAGCGAATTTCCTTTAGGCCGCATGATCGAGGTGGTTCACGAAGAGACGGCAAAGCGCATGCCGCTTTGGTATCGCAACATCGCCCGGCCGGCAGGGTGGGCGATGGAGCAGGTCGCCAAGCCCATGGGTTGGTTGATGGACCGTGTGTCTTTGGGTGCCCGAACCCTAGGCAAGCAGCTCTTTACCTTGTGGGACAAAGGGACAGCCACGGGAGAAATCGCTCCCATCGAATCGGTCGAGGCACGGCGCATCGAAGAGGGAACGGAGATCCTTTTCAAAGAGTGGCGAGACCGATTCCCAACCGAAGCCAAAGAGGGTGGCTTGTTGGAAACTTCTCGAATTCGCGCGTTAAGGGAAGACTTTTTAAAAAAACCCTTGCCTGCCCGAAGCGATCACTGGGAAAAAAACCTCCGAGAGGAGGCTGCCAAATGGGCCCACGACCAATCGAGTAACCGGGCCATGATGCTTCACATTTCCGGCCGTTTGCTGGTCGTGGGTGGGGCGGCAATGATGGCGATTGATCTGGTTACCACGGGCGGGTTGGTGACACTTCCCCTCATGGCGGTTTCGGGAAAGGTGGGAATTGCCGCCGCCGCCGCAACAGGCGGTCTCACCGCCGGGGCATTGATGGGATGGATCGAAAAGCTAAACTTGCAAAGGGTTTTAGCCGCTTCGGAAGGGGCCTTTCGCGAACAGCGCTCGGTGGAGATCGGTGCGCATTTGCAAACACTATGGGACAAAACCTTTGCAAGCCCCATCGAACGACTGACGCGTTTGTCACACCTGCAAACCGAATTCGAAGGGCCAAGTCGGGCCGTCTTGGCCGGCCTTGATCGACTGGTTTCACAACATTCAAAACCTCCTTCAAGGGAGCAAGGGCAATGAGCGCTTCCGCCACACCACCCGAGGTTGACCCACCCACCAAGGTTGCCCTCACCACCAAGATTTCCACCACCAAGGGGATCGACCAAATCCTTGTTGAACCAATCGTCATCCGAACCCGTTCCTTGGAACGCAAGCTAGCTCGATCCGGGTCTCATGGGGCGGCTTGTGCCATTTCCCTTGCCGCAGGCCTTGACCTCCTCGACCAACGGGACCATCCCAATCGGCCTTTTACCATCGTTTTGTTGGGTGGTACGGGTGTGGGCAAGTCCCAGCTTTTCTCCACATTGGCGGGAACTCCCGGGGCCAGCCCCAGTTCCGACGCGGAGCGCAATTATACACGGGTCCCCTATGTGGCCTGTTCGCCAAAGGAACGGGCCCTAACCAATATACCAGACAATTGCGATCCTGTTTGGGTTGACTGGGAACGAAACTCCACCGTTTTGATCGACACCCCCGACATCGACGGCATGGTTTTGGCCAATCGTCAGGTAACAAAAAAACTGCTTGGGCTTGCCGACTTGGTGGTTTTCGTGACAAGTCCTGACAAGCTGGCCAATGCTGTTCCCTTTGAGGTTTTAAAGGAATGGGCGCCCCTGACCCGCTGGGCTTTTGTGCTGAATAAAGCGGACTTGGTTTCCAACCCCGCCTTAAACGCCATCGATTGGGCTAGTCGACTGAGTGAAATTGGATTTGCCGATGTCCCTATCCACACCACGGTAGCATCCGTTGCCACCGATCCAGGCCTAGCCCGTCTTGCCTTGGCATTGTTTGCTGACCGGCCCCCCTCTCGGGTAAGGCTCCTAAGGCACGAAGCCTTTTTGCGGGTATGTCATCTGGCATTGGCTTTGGATCGGCTCGAGAATCTGGACTTGGCCCGGGCCAAACTTTTGGCCCGGAGGGACCAATTAGCGCTTGGGCTGCACCTTGCCCTTGTCAAAGGATTGGGACAGGCGGAAACGGCCGAATCCTTCCGGACAATTTTGGGGGATGGGGTTTGGCAAAAACTCCCGGCGGAGGCGGGACCCCTTCTGTTTTTACCCATTTGGGCCAAAGGACGGTTCTTTTCCCTTTTGACCGGTTATCAATTCAGCCGCCTAGCCTTGGCCGGTCCAACCATCATTGGTGCGGGGCTTTTGGGTTTGAGTGCGGCCACCGGACTTTACCGCAACTATGGGCCCCTTCGAAGGGTTGTGGACAACCTTGGCAATTCGTATCGGGTGGCTCTGGAGCAGACACGAAACGACACTCAACACACTTTGGAGGACATGGGGCTTCCTTCGCCTGAAAAGTCCACCTTACCTACGGTTCAGGAGAGCAAGGATTCGCCGCCATGGATGCGGTTTATCGAGGATCGCATCAAATCTTGGGCTATGAAGGGGACCGATGATGGGGTCTTGGAAAGCCTCGACACGGATATTGAGCGAGCTTCCCTTTCGATCGCGCGGGGAGTTTGGCGGACTCCCCTTGGCATGCTTACTTGGATCCTTGGCAATCTCCTGCCTGCGGCAATGCTTGGCTGGATTCTTTACCGAGCAGGCACGGGTTGGTATTGGGCGAATTACCCCGACACCAGCTTTTTCCTCTCCTCGTTTTTGTTATGGTGCGTCAGTTTCGGCCCCGGGTTTTTTCTTGTGTGGACGCTTGTGTGGCAACGGGTACACCGGATACCCATGGTCGGTTTAATTCACCAAAACAGAGAGCCCTTAGCAGTTCGGCCCCTTTCTCAGGCAGCTGAGGATTTGGAAGAGATCAAAAGTGAGGCGCTAAGGCTTCGGGAAAGTTTTTCCCAAAACTTGTCGCAGTTAGAGGCCGGGGAAAATGGCGTTTGGGGGAATCCGCAAAGGCAATAAGGTATCAGCTGAAGCCGCCGGATTCGGTAGATTGGGTAATTTGGGACAAACAGAGATCGGCTTTCTTCCATTTCTTACTTTTTCCTTGTTTTCTAGCCAACCTTTGGGAAACTGGGTTCGTATTGAGAATGTTCCAATTAGGGGTGTTTGGGCCTATCCGAACTTGGGATGGGAACAAATGTTCAGGTAGGAAAACCGAAAAAATCGGAATTATTCCTCCCTGAGCCCCCAAAAAAAACCTAGGCTCCAACGAGATCTTTCGTGGAGCGTTGAGAAGGTGGGTTTAGCGTACTTCGGAAATTATCCCTCCGAATGGCATTCCAAACCCCCGTTTTCGGCGATTTAATCATAAGGGAGGGTTATCCTAAGGGATGACCCCTTTGCCAACGGAGGGCGTAACTATGGGTGGTCGAGCCAGAAAAATCCCGGGAAGCACCTTTGGGCATCCGGGGATGAGGCTACTTTGCGACCAACTGGTCCGTTTCTCCCCTTCCTACCGCAAGGTGGAACAGGCGGAAAGGGCGGGCCAACTCCTAGCTCAAATCGATCCGGAAAAGCGTTATCCTTGGCAGTTCATCTGCTTTAGGATCACTCTCTACCGGCCAGATTCCTACCCTCACATGCTGATCGAAGGGCAAGACCTGATTCAGGACCTGCCTCGTTTGATCAAAGCCTTAAACCATGCGGTGCTTCACGGGATAGATTCCCCCGAAACACCCGCCAACCATCCCCAGGTTCCGGTCCAAAAAAACAATGAATGGTGGACCACCGAAGAGATCTGCACCCTCCTTGGTGTTTGCAGCAAAACCATTCAACGCTGGAAAAGGCTCGGCTTTGCCGGCGATACGATCACCTTAAACGGCAAGCGAAGGCTTGTTTACAGACCCTTGGATGTCGAGGCTTTTGTCCAAAACCATCCTAAGGAGGTGGAGCGGGGATCCCGCTTCATGCAAACCACCGATGCCGAGCGCGAAAGGATTCTTTTACGCGCCAGGCAAATGGTAACTGGCGAAGGATTGAGCATCACTGACACTAGCCGATGCCTCGCCAAAGAATTGGGTCGCTCTGTTGAAACAGTACGGGCCCTGATTAAACGCCACGATCATTTGAACCCTGCAACTGCCCTATTTCCCAAACGAAACAAGTCCATCTCCCCAAGAGAATTGACTTTGGCCCTTGAGATGTACAGAAAGGGAACTTCCATGAATGACATTGCATTGCACTTCGAGAGAACCCGTACTATGATGCGGCGCCTTCTATTCACGGCGCGCGCCCAGTACCTTCTTTCCCAAGACCTTGATTCTATTTCCAATCCGGATTTCGATAAACCGGAAATGGAAGGGGCAATCCTCGGTCGCATGCCTTTGCTGGATGAGTTCTTGGCGAAACAGAGCCAAATGAAGGTTCCAAAAGATGTTCCGCCCGAACTTACACCCCTTTACACGGTTCCCCTTCTCAACAAGGATCAGGAACAGCACCTTTTCAGGAAGATGAACTACCTAAGGTATCACGCCAATAAAACCCGTCTCAAGTTCTGCGTGAAGCAAAATCCTGAAGACGCCAACGCCCCACTGGTACTCGATCCGGCCAAGGTCAAGGGCCAGCTCGTGGAAGAGGTCGAAAACCTCTTGAGTGAAGCGGTCCGGGTCAAAGAGTTGCTCATATCGGCAAACATGCGCCTTGTGGTGAATGTTGCCAAAAGGCACTCGGCTCATGCGGAGAACTTCTTCGAGTTGCTTTCGGACGGGAACATTTCCCTGATCCGGGCGGTGGAAAAGTTTGACTACGGCCGAGGCTTCAAGTTCAGCACCTATGCAAGCTGGGCCTTGATGAAAAACTTCGCCCGGTCCATCCCCACCGATAAAATCCGCAAGGATCGCTATGTCACTGGGCAAGAAGACATTTTCGAGTTGTCCACGGACTATCGGACCGATGAACACGAAGCCCTAGCCCGTCGCAGGGACGATGCCGAAAGCATTCGTCAGCTCCTTCGGCATCTCGATCCCCGCGAACGCCAAATTGTTTCGATGCGGGCCGGTCTTGAAGAAGATTCCACCTCCTTCACCTTGGAACAGATTGGTCACAAGTTCGGGATCACCAAAGAGCGCGTGCGCCAACTGCACGCCCGCTCGATGAAAAAGCTCCGTTGCCTTGTCCAGACCAATCACCTCGATATGGTCTAACGGGCCCGACTTGAAAGCAAATCCCCCTGCCCCTCCCCGTGTGGCCCTCACAAGGACCATCCGGGGTGATTTGTTTCACAGCAAAGTAGAACTATCAAGTAGTGATGCCCCGGGGTAAACTTGGATTACCTTGCCCCAAAACGGCGGTAATCCTTACTTCTTTGCGAACTTAAATTCCGCAGCAGTCATTTTTTTGACACTTCCAGCCGACAATAGCACATACCCGCCGCTTTCGGGCACGGTTTTTTGGTAGGCCACTGGCACCTCGTTTTTTCCCACTTCCGATTCACCGTCGAATTTGGCTCCCCACACGACCACCACGGTACCCGATTTGACCGCCTCAAAACCCATGGCATATTGGTCCTTGAATCGCACCAAGTCGACGACTTTTGCGGGAACCATCCCCTTTGTGGCGCCGGCTTGACGAAGCATTTCATTGCAATCGCGCAAATCGGCGGGGGCCGCACCCATGTCACCCCCTTTTTGGCCCCCGAAGCAGCCTGAAAAACAAAGGGACAACAAACCCAGCCCAAGCCCACCGGAAAACGAGCCCGGCGGGAAGACCAATTTCAAATAACGCATAAACCTATCCTTAAAAGAGTTTATGATATGGGAGATTAGTAATCCCCGACAACCTCGCCGCCCGCTTTGCTACCCAAGGCCTGCCAAGTGGGAAAATTGATGGATTGGCTTACAAACCGCACCGAACCATCCGCTAGGCACACATTGACCCCACCCGTGTGGTAGCTGCTGGCCGAGACATGGAAGTTGACAATTTGCGTATCGCCACAGTTGTATTTTTGTACCCCGGAATTGTTCATCACATTCCAGTTGGGCGGCAGGGTGTGATTGTAAAAAGTGACCCCATAAAGCGACCTGCAGTATTGAAGGCCGGCATATTTGATCGAACTGTTCCACGGGGTTCCAATCGCACACGAGGGAATGGCCCTCCCATCCGTGTCGTTTTGGCCATTGACACTTGCGTCAAGAATGATGACGGTGTTGTCGCGTACGCCGGAAATCGCCGGCCATGGGTGGGTGCTTCGCATGGATTCGGCAAACAAAGCGGTATTGCTCGTTCCATCAAGAATGTCGGAAATCCTTGGCCCGGCAAGCATTACACCAGCAGGAGCGCCCGACATGGCAAAAACGCCACCACTTGGGAGGTTGGAATTCATCCGGGAAATGGTGCCGATGCTTGCCAAGTAGTTGAGTCGACCTTGGCTGCCGGCTGTTTGGTCAATATCGTTCGATCCCCTCTTTGAATTGGAAATGTCCGACGGGCAAAGGTAAATATTCACATCTTGGGACCTAGCCGGGGCATTGACCAAACGGTTTACCGGAAGACTTGGAACTACGGGCACATCGTTCCATGTCCGGTAGTTCAAATTAAACTGGTTATATTTGCCGGATTGTTCCACATAGGCCAAAAGCGAGGCTTGCGGACTGGCGTCATTAACACCAACCGCACCGTTGACATTGGTGGTACCATACCTTGCTGGGAAAGTACCAACCGTGCTTTCGAAATTATGCGTCGCCAACCCAAGCTGCTTGAGGTTGTTTTGGCACTGCATACGGTTGGCTGCCTCGCGGATTTTTTGGACCGCCGGCAGCAAAAGACCAATCAAAATGGCGATGATGGCAATAACCACCAAAAGTTCGATTAGCGTGAAACCATTACGATTACGAGAACCCATAGCCCTTCTCCCCAAAAAAGAAAAAAAAGGATTATCAGGGCGGGGCACAATGCCCGGGTTTCATTATATACCTAGCCGATAAATTTGCTTAGATTTCCAGAATTCGCCAACTATTAGTCCCATACTCTCCACCACCCCAACCGTTCCAAACACGAACCGGTGCTCCCCTAAGATCGCATACGGTCCATCCCGTTCCCGCCTCCCGCGAAACTATCGGATTTTCCCTAGGACGGGAAGTGCGGACCTTGACAATTGGCCGCAAACTAGGAGAATAACAACACCTTTGGGGAATAGTGTAACGGTAGCACGAATGCCTCTGGAGCATTCTGTCTAGGTTCGAATCCTAGTTCCCCAGTTCCATTTCCAATTTCGGTCCAATAACCGTCCGATTGCCGCCATTTTTATTTGGCAAGCTCGACCCGCACCAATTCCTTGTCATTTCGGGCAAACATCGCTTTTTGGGCAAAGGCCGGATGAGACCAAACTACGGGTCGGCCAAAACTTTCGTTGGTAGGCTCCAAAACCTTGAACCTGCCCAATTCAACATATTCTTCCGGGTTTGGCTTCATCAAGACAAGATGGCCCGTCTCACTAAAAAGATAAAAAAGATCTCCCGATTTGACAATAAAGGCCGTGCCATGCGCCCCTCGACGGTTCCCGGTGGTTGGAAGAAAACTTTCCCACAGCCTGTTGCCAGTCCGTAAATCCACCGCCCGAAACGCCCCGGTCTGGCAATCACAACCATAAATCACACCCTTGACAAGGATGGGCGTTGAGTTGGCCGAGGGGATACCGGTTTTGTTGTTTTGGCGCCAAAGCTCCTTGACAATGGGTTTGCCTGATTCCCCTTTAGTAATTTCAAAAGCTACCCCCGTATCCCCAATTCCTGAGGCAAAGACAACATCCCCGGCAACCCTTGGCCCCGCGATCGACATCGCGTATTGAGATGTCAGGGGAACCTGCCAGTTCACGGCGCCTGTTTTCGGCGAGACCGACGCAACC
>SIAL01000084.1 GCA_009691815.1 Gemmataceae bacterium
CAAAAATCCCAAACTATTATCAATCGGCCCGAGCGGCTGAGTCGGACCGACGCGAAGCAATGACCCGGATGCCCAAGTTTAGGACCATAACAAAAGCCAAGAGAACCAAGGCTCCGGCAAAGGCGAGTTTTTCCTTGTCTTCGTAGCCTTCGGAAGAATAGTAGTAGATATAATAGGTTAAAAATGGTGTGGGTTCGTTGAGGCCCACTGGCCAGAAATCCGTATTTCCCGCCGTGAATAGCAAAGGGGCCGTCTCGCCTGCCACGCGACTGATGGCAAGGATCACTCCCGTAATCACAGCCGGAAGGGCCGCGGGCAAAAGGACGCGGAGGGCCGTTTGAGCCTGTGTCGCGCCCAAAGCATAACTGGCCTCGCGCAGGGTGCTTGGAACCAGTTTGAGCGCCTCCTCGGAACTTCTCATGACGACGGGAATCATCATCATACCCAAGGCGAAAGCCCCTGCCCAAGCGGAGTCTGTGTGCATTGGCCTTACGATGATCGTGTAAGCAAAGATGCCAATGATAATCGAAGGGGTGGACCCCAAAATGTCACCGACAAAGCGAACCATGGGAACAAGGCGACTGGAGCGAAATTCCGAAAGAAAGAGGGCCGCGAAAATGCCAATAGGTACCCCAAATAAAGGCGCAAGCCCTACCATGGTAAGGGTACCAAGGATGGCGTGGCCCAGACCTAAGGGTGGTTTACAGGTGAAGAAAGCCCAATCTAGACTTTGGATACCCCTATAGGCGACAAATCCTATAATATTGAAAAGGGGTAGGATAAGTAGCAAAAGGCCAAGGCCCATTACCAAAGTCATTCCCTGGTTTATCAACTGATTTTTCAGGGCAAAGCGGTTTACCGCCCCCCTAAGTAATCCACCGAGTTCGGCTCGACGAGCGGCGCGCACCGCCGGTTTTTCGGGGCGTTCCGGAGTGGCAATTTTGCTTTCAAAATTTTCGGGCGCTTGGGTTGTTGTCCTTGAGGAACGCCAAATCAAAAGCCTCGCAATACTATTGACCACAAGCGTTACTAACAAAAGGACCAATCCAAGTTCCACCAAGGCAGACCGTTGCATGTCGGTCATTGCACCCGCCAATTGATTGGCGATGACGCTTGGAATGGTTGCGGCTGCGGCATCCAAGGCCGGAAAATTCACCGGTCCCACCGGGCTGTTCCAAGTGGTGAAATGAATCTGGGGCATATTGCCAATGACCATCGCCACGGCCATTGTTTCTCCAAGGGCCCTGCCCAAAGAAAGAAAACTTGCCCCCAAAATACCAGGCCAAGCATAGGGCAGCACAACACGGCTGATCATTTGCCACCTCGTTGATCCGAGGGCAAAGGCCCCCTCCCTTTGGGACATAGGGACCGCTTTACAAACTTCGTAACTAACCGAGGTAAGAAAAGGTGCGACCATAACCGCCAAAACAATTCCCGCAGTCAACATTCCCCTGCCGGTATCGTTTTCCGCTCCAATCCCTTTGAGGAGTGGTTGAAGCAAGGGAACAACAAAGAAGATCCCCCAAAACCCGTAAATGACACTTGGAATCGCCGCCAAGAGTTCAATAAGGAACATCGCGGGCCTTGCCCAACGACGGTGGGAGATTTCGCTCAGAAAAGTGGCCGCGGCAACCCCAAGGGGGAGTGCGATGAGCATGGCAATCGCGGAAGTCATCAGCGTTCCATAAATGAATGGAACGGATCCAAATTTTTCTTGCGATGGATTCCAGTCGGTTTGGTAAAGAAAGGATAATCCAAATTTGGTAAGACTTGGGAGACTGGCTTTCACTAACAAGGCGACCAGCAATACCAGCAAAGCTGGGCCCACCAAAGCGGCGGCATAACAGGCAAATCGGAAGCTAAGGTCACCCCATACTTTCAGAATTTTTGCCCTTGCCGCCATGCTTGCCGCCATGAATGGTGAAACCCTAGGGGAAGACTATTTACCCAGCGCGCCTAGCGATGCGGTTATTTTTTCCACCAATGCTTTTGGTAGTTGAGGGTAGTGCTTTTGGACGCAAAGGGCTTGCCCTGGTCCAATGGCATATTTGATAAATCCCTTAATTGCTTCCGCCTTTGACTTTTCAGTTTTGGCGGGCACCACGAGCCAAACCGTCCCGCAGACAGGGTAGGAATCCTTGCCTGGTTGTTGCAGGAGGCTGAAAACCATGTTGTCGGGAATGGTCTTTAGGTTTGCGACGGCGGCCCCTGTTGTTTGCAAAGAAGCGCCAAGAAAGGCGGTTTTATCGGCATTTTGGATTTTCCCACTTTTAAGAGACTTTTTCTCCAATGCATAGATCAATTCGACATAGCCGATGGCCCCTACTTTGTCTCCGACAAGTTTGGCTATGCCGGCATTTTTGGGAGCTTGCTGGCCGACGGGCCACTTGGGCTGTGTGGAGGCGCCAACAGATTCTTTCCAAGTGGGGCTGATCAAACTGAGATAAGAGGTCCAAATGTGGCTTGTGCCACTGCCATCCGCGCGAGCGCAAACCGTGATGTTTGTATCGGGCAGATTCACCCCGGGATTGAGGTTAGCAAGAGCGGGATCATTCCATTTGCTGATTTTACCAAGGAAGATTTCCGCAAGAACTTCCCCGGTAAAGTTTAAGGGTTCCGCTATTTCGGGGAGGTTGTAAATGGGAACCACCGCGCCCATGGCCAAAGGGATCTGAAGAATTGCGTCTGGGCCACCCGCTTTTTGAATGTGTTCGGGGGTAAGGGGAGCATCGGTACAGCCAAAATCTCGTTCACCGGCCAAGAGTTTCTGAACCCCATCCCCCGAGCCGGTAACTTGATAATCGACCTCGGTTCCTTCGTAGGCACCCTTCCAAAGCTCGATGATTGGGCCAATAAAGCTGCTTCCTCCCCCCCGGATTCGCTTGGCAACAAGAACGCCTTCGGCGTTTTTTTTGGCGGATTCCCCGCCACATCCGGTGAGAAAAATTCCCGCAAAAATACCCCAAAGAAAAACCCCACGAGTGGTAACCGCCCAAATCATGTAAACAACCTCCGGTAGCGGTATATCTTAGGTTTTTGTCAGGTCCTTTGCCTTGTTGGAATGTGTGCATTTCGTGAAATTTTGGAAAGAAGGATTTGGGTCCGGAAACCTAATCCGGGTCGGCCCCTGCTTTCAAAGGAGCCTTGCCCGTGGCTTTCATCTTGAGATAGGATTGAATGAACGGATCCAAATCCCCATCAAGGACTTGCATCACTTGAGAGGTGGAGTGACCGGTCCGAACATCCTTGGCCAAAGTATACGGTTGAAGCACATAATTCCGGATCTGGAAACCCCACGAAACTTCACCCTTTTCGTCGTAGACTTTTTCTGTTTCCGCTTTGCGTTTGTTCTCTTCAATTTTGTAAAGTTTGGCCTTTAACAACTTGTAAGCCATGTCATCATTTTTGTGTTGGCTTCGTTCTGAACGACTTTCCGCGGCCACGCCCGTCGGTTTATGAATGTAGCGCACACCGGATTCGGTTTTATTTTGATGTTGGCCGCCGGGGCCACCCGATCGAAAAGTTTGCCTCTCCAGATCATCAGGGCGCATATCGATTTCAATAGTTCCATCGATTTCAGGAGTCACATCGACAGCTGCAAATGAAGTGTGCCGCCTTGCGTTGGAATCAAAGGGGCTAATTCGAACGAGCCGATGGATGCCGGATTCGCTTTGTAGATGACCGTAAGCATAATCGCCCACGATGCGGATGGTGGCACTTTGGATTCCCGCCTCGTCGTTACGCAGTTCATCGACCATTTCCACGGTCAACCCGTGTCGCTCTCCCCAACGGGTGTACATACGAATGAGGATACCCGCCCAGTCACAGGCCTCGGTTCCGCCCGCCCCGGCCTGAACTCTTAAATAAGCGTTACTGGGGTCTTGGGCTCCGCAAAGGATGGACCGAAGCTCAAACTCTTCCAAGGCGGTGGAAAATCGTTCACCTTCTCCTTTGAGTTCAGCCTCTAGAGAGGGATCTTCCTCGGATAACTCAAACAATGCTTGAACATCGCCCAAGGAGTTTTCCAGGTCCTCGTAGGGTTTAAGGATTCCGCTAATGGGCTTGAATTGGCTTATGACCTGTTGGGCTTTTTCAGAATTGCCCCAAAAATCAGGAGCTGCTTGTTTTTCTAGAAAGGCCTGGCGCTGTTTTCTTTTACCAGAAATGTCAAAGAGAGTCCCTCAAGAAGGCCAATCTTTCGGTAAATTCCTGCACAAGTTTTTTCGTTTCCGGATTCATCAAATTCATCCCACAAAGTTTCCACATAACGGATCGGGTGGTGTTCCCCCCGTTGTGTTCCATAAGAAAATCCTAGGACTTGCGCCATGCCCGGCACAGCCCTTGTAAATGGCCAAATGGCAGACACAGAAAAAGGATTGCCCAAATGGATGGTGCTAAAAGTCGAGGGGTGGTGGTCACCGGTGGGGGAAGCGGGATCGGTTTGGCGGCCGCAAAAAAATTCCTTGAGGCCGGGGACCGGGTGGTCATTTCCGGCCGTGGTGGCCCACGGCTTAAAACGGCTCTTGAAGCCCTGTCGGCAATACACGGATCTAACGGAAGGATATGGGCGGTCCAAGCGGATCTTTCGACCCAAAACGGCGCCGAGGCACTCGCCCAAGAAGCCCTTTGCCGTTTGGGTAAGGTGGACATCCTCGTAAACAACGCGGGGCTCAATCTCAAGGAACGGTCTGTTGCCGAACTTTCCACCGACCGTTGGCGAGAGGTTTTGGGAGGAAATCTCGATAGTGCCTTTTTGACCACACAGGCTTTCTTACCGTCGTTTCGTGCCCAAAAAGATGGCTTGATTGTGTACATAAACTCCATCGCCGGAATCCGGGGGAACCCCCTTGGTGGGGCCGCCTATGTGGCCGCAAAATTTGCTTTGCGTGGATGGGCAACGGCATTGGCCGCGGAGGAAAAGGCCAACGGCTTACGGGTCACCTCTATTTTCCCCGGGGACGTCAACACCCCTATTCTTGAAGCTCGACCCAACCCCGTTTCGGAGGAACACAAAGTTGCCATCCTCCAGCCCGAAGATGTAGCAAGCGCCATTTTCTTTGTGGGGAGCTTGCCAACCCGGGCCCTCATTCCGGAATTGATCATCGCCCCGAGTCAGTACACCTATATTTAAATTGGACCGCAATCTTTTTGAGATGGTTTTTTACCCACTTTGCCCAAAACCAAGGACCCGTTTCATGTCGGTGCAAATGCAGCTTCGCCGAATCATCATCAGCGAAATTCAAGACGAACAGGTCATCATGCTCAAGGAGGTCGAGGGTGACCGCATATTCCCCATGATGATTGGGATTTTCGAGGCGTCCAGTATCGACCGCCGCGTTAAGCACATGGTGTCGCCAAGGCCGCTCACCCATGATCTCATTGCTTCCACGATTGAAAAACTCGGGGGTGAACTCCGGGACATCCTTATAAACGAAATCCGCGAACAGACTTATTTTGCGGTTATCCGTATTGCTCTCGATGGCGAAATTGTCGAAGTGGATTGCCGACCGTCCGACGCCATTGCCCTTGCCGTGACCACGGGTGTGCCTATTTATGTTGCCGAAGGAGTTCTGGAAGAGGTTTGTGGGAACGAATGACCATGTGTCCGAAGAGGATTAAACCCCCACCAAAATAGTGCGGCCAAGGCACCATTTAGAATCGCTCCCACCAAAAAACAGAGCCTCAGTTCCTCCGCCTCGCTAGCAAGGTCCATTGACCCGCGGAGGATTCCCATGCTCAAATGGCCCAAACACATTCCCATGCCTTGAATGAAGACAACAATTGCCTGAGCGCTTGTCCGCAAATCGGCAGGAATTCGGCTATTAAGCCAAATGGAACCCACAATCAAAAACAAGGTAATAACCATCCCATTTAGGGGAAGAGAGGCCAATGCCGGCCAAAGGGATCTGGACAAAGACAAAATCGAAAGGGCGACGCACCATGCGATCAAACCGGTACGCATCGACCCCTTGATACCCAATCGAAGAAGAATTCCCGGCAGGATAAAAGATAGAGCGGCCTCGGGCAACTGCGCCAAAGTCAAACTGGGGAGAAGCCAAGTGCGTGGCAAACCCAGTTCGGTTAACAAAAGAGGGGTGCCTTGAACCGAAAAGGGCTGGCTGACACAAATTCCAAAAACACAAAGCCCGTAGAGAAAAAAGGGCTTACTCCAAAGGCATTTGAGCGCGGCCCCCGGGGCAAAGGACCGGCCCGGGGGGTGATCGGGTTTCACCCAGGGCATGGTGCAGGCAAACGCACCCATGATGGCAGCCAAAACCATTGCCAACCAGAAAAAGGGGATGGTTTTGCCCTGATCCACCCAACCCAGACTCATCAAAGGAACAAGGGACCAGCCTGCCGCAATCCAGCCAATGGTGCCCCACATCCGGGTCCGGCCAAAATCGCGTTCCGGGTTATCCAGATGGGAAAATAACATGGTGGTGGCCAACACCCAAGTAGGGATGGTGAGCAACCAGTAAAGGAGCGTGAAAACAAAAACCCAAATCGGGCTGGTGCTGAGGATCAGGCCCCCAATAGCCCCAAAAATGCCCAAGGCACTAAGGGCCATGAGGAGGCTTGGAGGAAGGATTCTATCCGCGATTTGTCCAAAAAGGGGCGCTCCAAGGGAAGCAATTCCCTGCGTCGCCGCACAAAAAGAGAGTTCAAGGGGGCTAAATCCAAGGTCTTTTTGCAGGTGTGTGCTATACCCCGGTACCAGTGCCCCGGAAATCGAAAACACCAGAGCCACAAGAATGGCCAACCGTACTCGCATCCATGCTCCACCCCGCATCTCGTATTCCGTCCAAAATCCATTTCCAAAAAGCGTGTACAGGCCCATCCTGGCACAAACCGATCCTTGGTCCATTCTATGATTTGGTAACGGCGAACCCAAATTTGTTCAGGTTGCAACACTTTAGGGAAAACCAAGCCCCTAAGAGGGGAATTCATCTCGCCCGCGAAAAGCTGAGAAGTGGGAAGGGGAAGAATTTTAGGATTGGGAAGAAGGGGCCGCGGCGCTTTCGGTGGCTTCGGCATGTTTTAGAAATCGTTCGATGCCATAACCCAAGGCAGCGCCCAACCCTAGGCAAAACAGAGGGACTAAGTCAAAGGCGAATACCACCAAAACCAAAATGATTATGAAAAGAAAACTTAGGGACCCGGCGGTAAATAGGATGAGGTCACGAGTAGCGATCCCGGCCTTTTCCAACCACCCTTTTACCATTTCAAGGAACCTGTTCGCGGCGGAAAGGGAATCATCGTCCTCCGTTGACTGTGCAAACCCCAGGGCATTAACCTTTTTCGAGGGGCCATGGACCACGCTCACCACCACCAATTCCTCCATTTCAACATGCTTGTTATTTTCCTCGGCGGCAAGGACCACCCGAAGCTGCTTTCCGATCGCGGCAAGGGTAACCGGGCCTTGGTTTGAATCCGCCATGACAAGAGAGTCAACAAATTCCGCGATTAGGTCGGGAATCTCAGAAACAAGGGAGGCAACAGGAACGGGCTGGCTATTTGGACTTTGGAGAGTGAGTAATTCGTACATTGCCACACCGAGTTTATGAATTGTTTCGGTTTCGCTTGGGGAATCGGAGGCCGCATTGCCCAAAAGCATAGGATCGACAAGGGAATCAATGACCCTAATGGTTTTATGGGAAGCGCCGGGTTTGCCAGATTGGCACAACCAAAACGATTCAAGGGTCACCTTGCCGGGATACGCCCCTGATCCACGAAGAGTGGTAAATGCCGAAAAAAGAAGCGAGAAAAGTTTGGCAACCTGAAGCGGTTTGAGCCGTACCTTGCGGTTTACCAAGGATTGCAACGATTCACCAGAAGCATATTCCCTTGCCAGAAATTCTTTGCCCACTTGCTGAACTAATCCAATAATTTTGGAAACCTGAGGGTTTTGAAAAACCGAGGCGGTTTTGATGGCATCCACCAAGGCTTTCGATTTGGTCGGGTCTGTGCTAATGGCGGGACTAACCTGTTCTAAATAGGTGGGACGGCGAAGGTTATCTTCGGCGATTAGCCAACCCTGCATAGGGCCCGAAGCCACCAAGTCCTTCACTCGGTAGTTATCAACGACAAGTTCATCCGCCTTCCTTTTCAGGATTTTTTCACATTGGTAAACAGTAAGGTATTGGTTGACGACCATCCAGCGGGCCAGCTTGGAGGCATCGTTAGCCGCCTCCCTCCCCGCTTTATTCCACCTCGCCTTTAAGGTTTCGATATCCACCAAACCCAAGATTTGATTTTGGACAATGGCGTCAAAAAAATCGCTTACGGTGATAGGCATGGATTTTCTCCAAGGACTCTTAAGGATTAGGCTAGGCCAAGTTGAAAAAATTCCATCTGTAGCCTTTGGGTTTTTCTTGCAATAAATGGGTTAGTGTCCTATCTCTCTCAAAGAGTTGATCCCGTTTTCTAGGACTCCTGATATGCGTCATGTACTTTCGGTTTTGGTTCAAAATCAACCAGGCGTCCTCGCCCATATTTCCGGTATGTTCGCCTCCCGGGGGTTCAATATTGACAGCCTCGCGGTTGGGGAAACAGAGAATCCCGAACTTTCCCGAATGACCATCGTCATCAAGGGCGATGATGCCGTTCTAGAGCAAGTTCGCAAACAGCTTTCCAAAATCCTAACCGTTGTCAAAGTTCAAGATATTAGCTGCATGAACTATGTCGAACGAGACTTAATGTTGATTAAAGTCCGCGCCAACTCGTCCCAGCGCGTGGAAATCGGACAACTGGTGGAAGCCTTCCGAGGGCGGTTGGTGGACATTTCCCCGGAAAGCCTCGTCATCGAATTGGACGGCCAAGAGGGTAAAATTGAGGCATTTATCGAATTGATGCGGAACTATGGCATCATTGAATTGGCGCGAACGGGTCGAATCGCCTTGGTACGCGGGTAATCTCGCCCGTTCCTTCCAAAAGCAAGGACGGCAGGCCGTGGGCAGGATATCCCCGGCCCTTGGAATTGGTTTATTCAAAAGGAAACCCGGCAATGTCCACTCACCAGTTTCAAAGCTCCTCCACCATTGACCTTCGCCCCGATTTGGTGGCAATACTCAAGCACCTCAAACCGGGAGATCGAATCAAGGTTCGACAAAAAATTCAAATCAACACCCTCCATCATTGGGAAACCGATACGGAGGGGATTTTTCGTAAAACCGACTACCTTGCTACAGGTTTGGCAACCGATCGGGTCCGCAAGGACGATATAGTCGTGGTTTGTGTTCATTTTGTAAAAGACAATGGTGAGCTTTCGAGTATCACACTTGATGAAAATACCGAGCTTAAAATCGTTAAAGGCTAAGCATTATGCCTAGCCTTTGTTAAGAGTTTTGGGAACAGACCTTTTTATTCATCGTCGTCTTCGTTTTCCGGATTGCCTAAGATTTCACCTATTTCTTGCAACTTCTTTTTATTTTTTTGTTAATACCTCTACAAGATCGTCTGTGAACAGTAAATGCCCTGACCATGTCGTTTCCAGATCTTTCTTCTACATTGCTCTGTAATGAGCGTATTCAATGGCTTAATTTAACCAGAAGGGAAGAAATGGGATGATGCGAGTGACCGGCAAATTCCCATCCACGAGGGTTTCCTAAAACCGGCTAACCTGCCACGGGTTTTTCTGCCAAACTTGTCCGCAGGGACAAACCTGCATTGGATTGCGTCCGCTTGGAAAGTGACAACGACGATCATTTAACTATCCTAGAAGACGGAAATTCCAAGGTGAAAAAACTCCTTTGGTTGTTTAATCAACAAAATGCTGGAAAAAATTTCCCACTCGGAAACCCAAGAATATTGCCAAAAAACCGATCATTAGGCTTGCTACGATATATTCGACCATAGCGTCAATCCGGCCCATGCGGAAAAGCTGGAACATTTCGAATTGAAGCGTGGAGAAAGTGGTAAGGCCGCCGCAAAAACCAATTCCCCAAAAGAGCCACGGAGTTCTTATTCCTCCGGATAAGGGATATCCCATTCCCACCAAAAAACCCACCAGCAGGGAACCAAGGATGTTGGCAAAAAAGGTAGCCCAGGGAAATCCCGAAGAACCTAGGGAAGGGGTCCCTAGGATCAAACCCACCCGGGCCATCCCCCCCAATCCGCAAGCCACAAACAAAACAAGCCATTGGTAAGGAGTCACGGGGCCTCTTTTGATAGCATTTTATATCAAACAAACTGTCCGGCGCCAAGTTTTTTTTGAGAAAACGACTCCGCTTTCAATGCTGGCCTTGCCATTATGGGATTTTATCGGATAATTACGGGATCCGACTGAAGAAGGGTCGAACCGCTCCTTGGGTTTGAGCGGAATTTGTATTTTGATACACTAAATGGGCGGATTGGCCGAAGGGCCTGAAAACAATGTTGGCAAACACAATTTTGAAAGTGGAAGCACGCACGGAACTTGGCAAAAGGCGGGTTTCCCGACTTCGCAAAGGCGGCAAAGTCCCCGGTGTCCTTTATGGTCACGGGCAAGAAGCTATTAGCCTTGTTTTTAACGGCAAAGAGTTTTCAGCTCTCCTCATGGGGGGGACTCGAGTCATCGATCTTGCCCGCGGGACCGAGATCGAAAAGGCTGTTATCCGAGATGTTCAATTCGACCATCTTGGGATGGAAATTTTGCATGTCGATTTTGCCCGGGTTTCCGCCGACGAACGGATCAAAGTCGATGTTCCCGTTGAAATTCGTGGAATATCTCCGGGTGTAACCAGCGGCGGGATTTTGGAACACCTGCTTCACTCGCTGCATATCGAGTGCTTGGCTTCGGCGGTGCCCGAGTCGATTCGCCTGCGTGTTGACGAACTCCAAAAGGGTCAGTCGATCAAGGTCAAGGACCTTAAGCT
>SIAL01000085.1 GCA_009691815.1 Gemmataceae bacterium
GGAAATCCTTACTCTTTCCGTCTCCGATTCGGTTGACGATCCGTCCCCGCAAGCTAGTCTGATTTTTCCCGAAGGGATAAAACGCATGCAAGCTATCGATGCCACGAGCAAAGCCGAAGTCCTGATCGAGGCCCTTGGATATTTCCGAAGGTTTCGAGGGAGCCTGATCGTTATCAAGCTGGGGGGCAGCGCCATGGAAGACTCCGAGGCCCTCCGAGCCACCCTCCAAGATGTGGTTTTTCTGGAAACGGCGGGGCTAAGGCCGGTGCTGGTGCATGGTGGTGGCAAGGCAATTGACCGAGCCATGGCGGATGTCGGCCTCTTACCCAAAAAGGTCCGGGGCAGACGAATCACCGATGAAACCACCCTTTCGATTGTGGTACGGGTGCTTCGGGAAGATATTTGTGGCGGCCTCATTCGGCAGATACGGGATTTCGGTGGGAGGGCGGTCGGGCTTCATGGCGGGTCGCAACAGGCCCTCTTTGGCGAAAAACTATTGCTGGAAACCGAGGAGGGCCCGGTGGACTTGGGGCAAGTCGGTCAGGTCACCCGGATCGACCGCCGGGTGATCGAAGATTTCGCCCTTGGGGGTGTTGTTCCTGTGATTCCCTCGTTGGCCCTGGATCCCCATGGGAAATGGCTCAATATCAATGCGGACACAGCTGCTGCGGCGGTGGCCTTGGCCTTGGGGGCGGAGAAACTGGTCTTTTTGAGCGACACTCCCGGCATCCTTATGGACAAATCGAGGCCAAGCACCCTGATTCCCACTCTGGACGCCAAGAGCTGTTTGGACCTTATGCGCCGAAAAATCATCGACGAAGGGATGATTCCCAAGGTGGAAGCCTGCCTCGATGCCCTTCGAGGCGGGGTCAAAAAGGTCCATTTGGTCGATGGAAGGAGCCGCCACGCCCTTATGCTTGAGGTCTTTACGGACAAAGGGATCGGCACCGAGATGATTCTGGGATCATAAACATCCGGCAAATTCCCCCCTTTGCCATTGAGAACTGTGGCCTTGGGGTTTAGAATCTATCCTTTGCGCAGGAGTATAGTTCAAGTAATGCAAGCGGATACCCAAGCCCGGTTTCAAAACTATGTGGTCGCCAACTACACCCGGTATCCCGTCTGCCTTGTGCGGGGAGAGGGCTCACGGGTTTTTGATGATGAAGGGAAGGAGTATCTCGACTTTTTTCCGGGTTGGGGCTGCGGGATTTTGGGTCATTGCCCCCCAAGAGTGGTTGCCGCCGTACAAGCCCAAGTGGCCCAATTGATTCATGTTCCAAACACCTGGCACACCGAATCCCAAGGCCTTTTGGCCGAGGCCCTCTGCACCCGAACCGGATGGCCCGGCGCGCAAGCCTTCTTTTGTAACTCGGGTACCGAAGCCAACGAGGCCGCCATTAAACTGGCCCGCCTTTATGGTGGCCCGGGTCGGTTCAAAATCATCACCATGCTCAACAGCTTTCATGGGCGAACCATGGGCGCACTTGCGGCCACCGGCCAACCAAAATACCATGCCGGCCTTAGCCCGATGTTGCCAGGATTTGCCTATGCTCCCTTTGGGGACCTTGACGCCGTGGCTAGGTTGATCGACCCGGAAACCTGTGCGATCATGATAGAGCCCATTCAGGGCGAGGGCGGGGTCAACCTACCCCCGCCGGGCTATATCGAAGGACTGCGCGAGGTGGCGGACCGACATAACCTTTTGCTCATCTTTGATGAAGTCCAAACGGGAATGGGACGGACCGGGAAATGGTTTGCCCATCAGCATTGGTCGGTTCAACCGGATATTGTCACCCTTGCCAAAGCCCTTGCCGGGGGGAT
Organism: Gemmataceae bacterium; assembly: GCA_009691815.1. GTDB lineage: Bacteria > Planctomycetota > Planctomycetia > Gemmatales > Gemmataceae > SYLG01. The sequence continues at coordinate 1,822 of SIAL01000085.1, forward strand.
CGCCTGCGGCGGACTCATTGCACGGCCCGAAGTGGCCCAGATGCTCAAGCCCGGCACCCACGCCGCCACCTTTGGTGGCAACCCCGTCGCCTGTGCCGCAGCCCTTGCAACCATTGAAACCATCGAACAAGAAGGCCTGCTCGCCCGAGCCACGGAAATCGAATCTCTCTTTCGCCAACGAATCGAGGCGATAATGCCTTTTTGTCCTTGGGTAACCGAGATTCGAGCGATTGGCACCATGATTGGAATTCAACTGGCGGTGGAAGGTGCCCCGGTTGTCAAGGCCTGCCTTGAAAGGGGCCTATTGGTCAATTGCACCCACTCCACCGTCATTCGTCTGCTGCCTTCGTTGACCCTCACGGATGAGGAACTTTTCCAGGGATGTGCCATCCTCGAGGAAGAAATCGCCAGGCTTGGACAGCCGACTTCCTGAAACCCCAACCCAACTTCGACCTAGAGATTTTCATGCGCCATTTCCTCCACATAATCGATTTCACCTCCAGCGAGCTTAAAGGCATCCTCAAGCTCGCCACCAAGCTCAAAGCCGATCTGGCCAAGGGCCTTCGCCCGCCCCTTTTAGCCGGGAGGGTTTTGGGGCTGATATTCGAAAAGCCATCTCTTCGCACGCGGGTCAGTTTTGAAGCCGCCATGGCCCAGCTTGGCGGCACGAGCATCTTTCTCGATTCCACCGAAAACCACATCGGCGCTAGAGAATCCATTCCGGATCAAGCCCGGACACTCAGTCAATTTGTCGATGCCCTAGTCCTTAGGACCTATGCCCACAAAACCATTGAAGAGTTTGCCGAATTCGCCACGGTTCCGGTGATCAATGGTCTTTCGGACTACAACCACCCATGCCAAGCCCTTGCCGATGTCCTGACCATTCGTGAGGCGTTTGGCGACCTAAAGGGAATGACGGTAACCTTTGTGGGGGATGGCAACAATGTCGCCAGAAGCCTTGCCGTGGCCTGTACCCGATTTGGCATGAACTTTATCCTTGCGGCACCCAAGGGCTATGGCTTTCCCGAGGAGTTTCACACCAACTACCGAGGGGCGTTTCCGGGTAAACTCCCTACCCATATCACCGACCCCTCCGAAGCGGTTTCCGCCGCGGATGTCATCTACACCGATGTCTGGACCAGCATGGGCCAAGAGGCCGAGTCCAAAGCAAGGGCCCTTGCTTTTCACGGGTTTCAGGTCGATGAAACCCTCATGGCCAAGGCTCCAAGCCACGCAAAATTTCTTCATTGCCTCCCGGCACATCGTGGCGAAGAGGTCAGCGCGGGTGTGGCCGACGGCCCCCAAAGCCTCATCTTTGCCCAAGCAGGCAACCGGATGCACGCCCAAAAGGCCATTTTACTTTGGCTTTTGGGAATCAAAATCTAAGGCCCTTTGCCTTTCTTATTCTCTACCTTTCAAGGAGTTTTTTTTCATGACCGCCCGCGCCGATGGCCGTAAGGCCGACCAACTCCGTCCCGTTACTTTCAAGCGAAAATTCACCCGCCAAGCCCCGGGCTCGGTCCTAGCTTCGATGGGCACCACCACCGTACTTTGCACCTGCACGATCGAGGAAGGCGTTCCTCCTTTTCTCAAGGGTTCAGGCAAAGGGTGGCTCACGGCCGAATATTCGATGCTGCCCGGTTGTGGCGGCAGCCGAAAACCCCGCGATCGCGCGGGCAAGGTGGATGGCCGGGCTGTGGAGATTCAAAGACTTATTGGCCGGGCCATGCGGGCTATCGTCAATCTGGATGTTTTGGGGGAACGCTGTTTGTGGCTTGATTGTGATGTTATCGAGTCCGACGGGGGTACCCGGACCACCGCGATCAACGGGGCCTTTGTGGCCTTGGTGGATGGCCTCAATTGGCTGGCCAAGCAGCCCCTTCGCCCGGCCCAACCGGGTAAGCCTGAACCCAAGCCGTTGCCCCCCATTCATGAGATTCTCAAGGACTCGATCGGCGCGGTGAGTGTTGGTTTATTGGAAGGTACAGGATTATTGGATCTAAATTATCCCGAAGATAGGGATGCCCAGGTGGACTTAAACCTTGTCCTTACCGGGGCCGGGCATTTTGTCGAAGTTCAGGCGGGCGGCGAAGAGGCCACCTTCAGCCAAGCCCAGCTCGATCGATTGCTTGTTCTTGGCCGATCAGGCATCGCCGAAATACGGGCTTTGCAAAAAAAAGCGTTGGGCAAATCTTGGCCTTTCGCGAAATGATTTTGGGCAAAAACCCCGATTTTTCCCCTAGGTTTTTTTGGAAAGCGCCAAAGCAAGCCGCTTGAGGGCCGGGCTAAAATCGCCCGCCCCTATGTGGACATGGATCAGGCAAAACTCTCCCCGAGTGGTCAAGGCTTCCGTTAGGGCCAGGTCCAATTCACCCTCGGTTCGAACCTCAAATCCTTTGCCACCTTGAAGAACCTCGGGCAGTTTGTGAAAGTTCCAATCCTGTATGTCGTTGAATTTGCCTTCTAGGATAAACCGTTCTGTTAAGTAGCCTTTGTTGTTGAAAAGGATCACGATCGGATCGAGTCCCCGTCGCACCGCCGTGGACAACTCAAACCCGGTCATTTGAAAGGCCCCATCGCCAACCAGCACTATGGGGCGGGTGGAAGGGCGACCTATCTGTACGCCAATGGCGGCGGGAACCGCCCACCCAAGGGTCGCATAAAATGCCGATCCCAAAAATTCTGATCCCTTATGAACCGAAAGGTCCAGGGCGCCAAACATGGCATCGCCGGGGTCGGCCACGATGGTATGGTTTTCCCCCAAGATCGAATTGATCTTTTGAAAGAGTCGCTGAACCTTGATCGGGGTTTGTGGATCAACCACATTCCAGGGATAATTGATCGGGTTATCCACCACCGGAACAGATCGTTTGTAAGTAGGTAATGAACAACCGGAAAGGCCGTCGATAAAATCTTCTAGCAGCACATGTTGGTAGGTGTGGTAACGCACCCCGACAATGTTATTGGTAACAAAGATCGTCTTTTCGGGAGGTAATTGATGGGTAAAAATCCCGGTGTCTAGATCGGTAAGAGGGACCCCGAGCATAAGGATTCGGTCGGATTCCTCGATGAATTTGGTGGTTTCGGGCCGTCCCATTCCCCCTAGGTAGGTTCCCACATAAAGAGGATGCCTTTCCGGAACAACCGATTTGCTTAGGAGCGTTGAGGCGATGGGAAGGTTGTGTTTTTCCGCAAGAGCAAGGACTTTTGACTCGAGTTTGTGGCGATGAACTTCGATCCCCGCCACCAACACGGGGCTAGAGCTACGGCCCAACATCCAAGACGCCTCGCCAATGGCCTCGGCCAATTCGTCCGGATCGCTTTGGGGGGTATCGTCGAAATGTTTATGGCCGGGTTGGACAACCATTTCCAATTTGTCTCGTGGAATTTCGATATAAACGGGCTGTTTTGTCCGCAAACAAACGGCCAACACACGATCAATCTCCCGAGCCGCGGTTAATGGATCATCAAGCACGCAGTTTGCCGCCGTGATCTGTTCAAAAACACGCCTTTGGGTGCCCGAATCGCCGACCATATGGTGTAAAAGACCCTTGCGCAATCGCTCGCGGACCCCGGGCGCGCCGCTAATCAAAATCACGGGAGATTTCTCGGCGTAGGCCCCGGCTATGGCGTTGGCAAGGCTAAACCCGCCCACCGCATAGGTCACACAGCAAACCCCCAAGCCCCGCACACGGGCATAGGCGTCCGCGGCGTACCCCGCGCAAAGTTCGTTGGTTGTCCCCACCATTTCGATGGGGCTTTCCTCCACCTTTTTCATGAATCCAAGCACATAGTCGCCGGGGATGCCAAAGATGTGGCCGACCCCCAATTCCACAAGCCGTTGGATCAGGTAGGATCCAAGGGTGGTTTCACCCAATTGAGGAACATGAAAAACCGGCGCCGGAATGAATTTGGAAACGGGATCCATGGATCACCCCCAAGGGACCAAATGGAGAAAGGAGTCCCTTTAATGCCATTTTACGAATCTAATAGAAAGCGTTGACGATTTCGGGCTGATTCTTAGCAATTACCGGAAAGGGGGGAATTATGGGTTCGACTTTGGGCTCGTTCCCCGGTTTCCTAATCCTACTCGGGTACCCCGTTTACCATCAATAAAAGGGTTTGGCCAAAGTCCTTGGCAAAACCCGCCTCATCCCGAAGGGGACTTGCCCCCAATTGTACCCGAAGTCCAAGGCGGATGGAATTGAGCCTCACTGGATCGGAGGCCAAATCCTGAGCGATTTGGATGTACTCCAAATGGTCCTTGGCGATCCATTGCGGATAACCAAGGGCGTTTAAGATGCTAACGCCCATCCTGCCAACCGAACGATTCCCGGCCAGGGTAACTAGGGGCACTCCCATCCAAAGGGCATCACACGAGGTGGCTCCGCCGCCATAGGGGTACGGATCAAGGGCGATGTCGATTTCATGATAAGTCATTAGGTGCTGATTGTTCAACGAATAGGACCGTAATTCAATCCGGTTAAAGTCAATTCCAAAGGCCTCGAAAACGCCCCGGAAATAGCCCCTCGTCCCCAAATCCACAAACAATTTCGCCTGCAAAATCAGACGGCTGTTGGGTAGCCGATGTAAAAGGTCAGACCATGTTTTGAGGGTGGAAATGGTCAGTTTCCTGACATTGTTTAACGATCCGAAGGTGACATAACCGTTGGCCAAAGCCGGGGTGCTGTTCACCGATGGTGCTTGGATTTCCGGACGATAAACAAACTGACTGCCTTTTAAGTAAGCAATCTTTTCCGTGTGATTCAGGGCGCTTTCCGGTTCGGGATCGGTCCAGCGATCCGTAATTCGGTAGTCAATGGCCGGGTGCCCGGTGCTTGCCATATAGCCGAGCCAACCGGCGATTAAAGGGGCCGGGCGAAGTGCCAACATAGCCGCGCGATGCCCCTCGGTATGACCGCTCAAATCCAGCAAAAGGTCCAAACGGTCACCCCGGATCAACTCCTTGCAATCCTCGTCTGACAAGGTTATCGTTTCCCGCCATGTCAAAGGGAGTGACCGAATGAAAGCACTCACGCCATCGAATCGCCTTTGGTTGGCATAGCAGAATATTTCGAAACGGTCTCGGTCCAAATGTTGTAATAAGGGTACCACAAAAAGGGACATTGCATGGACACGAAAATCCCCTGAAATAAAACCCACCCGGACTTTGGTTCCCACCGTTTGGGTCTGATTTTTCTTTTCAATGAACCTGTGGGCAAATTGCTTACCCCATTCTTTATGCGCTTTGAGAATGTCCGCATTTTCTAGGCTTTGGATAAACAACAAATTGAACATGCGGCCACTTCCCGCGTTATGACGAGCCATGGGATGGTTCGGTTCCAACCGCAAAACTTCGGCAAAGCACTGTTCCGCCTCGGGGATTTGGCCCAAATTGGTAAGGGCACATCCCAAATTGTTCCACGCCCCAACATGGGTTTGGTTTATCGCGATGGCTTTTCTAGCGCAGTCCTCGGCTTCGGAAACCAAGCCCATGGGGCGCAAACTGTTGGAAAGATTGGACCAAGCGTTGGCATATTTCTCGTTAAAGGATAGGGATTGTCGATAACTGGCGCACGCCTGGGGATAGTCCCCTGTCGCCTCGATCGCATTACCTTGATTGTTGTAAAGTATGGCCAAAACGAATAGGGCTTCGGGATGGGGCCTTGGGCCCAAACGATTGCGAACCAGATGAATCAAAGTCTCATAAGGCGGCAGGAAAGTCGACCAACGGTCCACACATTGGCAAAACCATTTTTCCGCTTCGATGATATTTCCCGAATCGGCCAGAATTTGAGCCCAGTTGTGCCATAAATGGGGATGAGGGTCATATTTTTCCATCGCCGGTGCCAGCAACGCTTGGGCCTTTGCATAAAACCCCTGGCTTGCAAGCAATCCCGCCTGATTAATAAGGGGAATCAACTCCTTGTCGTTTTGGGTGGTCATGCCATCGAATCCCCTGTTTTCCTACCATTGTAGTTTCAAGAACCCTGCAAGAATAGACACTTTTGAGTGGATAACTTGCCTAGGAAAATCCATGGCGAGAGGGGATAGGATTCCCAATGAACAGAGAATTTCCATCCGTTTGTGGAACGAACGAAAACCCCTTTACTCTCTCAAAAGCCTCAGGCTGTTTAATACCACCGTCACCGAAGAAAGCGCCATGGCCAAACCGGCGAGGGCGGGACCCGGCGAATAACCAATAAGCGGTTCGAATAGGCCCGCGGCAAAGGGCAAAGCAACCAAATTGTATCCAAAAGCCCACAGCAGGTTTTGGTGAATGATCCTTTTAGTGCGTCTGGCAAGGACGATTCCCTTGGGGAGTAGTTCTAGATTTGGGCGCATGAGAGTCACATCTGCGGCAAGAATCGCAAGGTCGGCACCCTGGGCCATCGCCATACCAACATCGGCCATGGCCAAGGCGGGGCCATCGTTTAATCCATCGCCCACCATCGCCACCTTTATAGAACGATTTTGTAGATGGATAATGTGTTGTAATTTCCCTTCAGGTGAAACCGAACCGTGGTAGGATTCGATTCCCACCTCCTTGGCCAAGCGGGCCACCGCCTCGGGTTGATCCCCGGAGACAATTTCCAGACGCAGCCCCAACCCCTTCAATTGAGTAACCGTGGTGGCCACCTCGGGCCGAACGGTATCCTCAAAAACCCAACCCGCAAGTACCTTATCATCGACCGAAAAAACGGATAGTGTTCCCTCACACCCTTTGGGGAATTGGACCTTGGCGCACTCCTTTTGCAATGCGGAGTTTATCTGTTTGAGCCAAGGAATCCTACCCAGTCGAACCACCTGATTTTGAAAGCGCCCCTGGATTCCTTGGCCCGGTAAATTGTTTCCTTCGCCTATTTCGAAGGTAGGTTCCGTTGCCAATTGGAAGCAAAGGGCTTTGGCAAGGGGATGGCCGGAATGTTTGGCCAAGCTTTTGGCAAGGGCAAGAGTATTGGGCTGGATCTCGGGGGAAAGCCACGATTGAACAACCCTAGGCACCCCTAGGGTAAGGGTACCTGTTTTGTCAAAAACGATGTGGTTGATTCGGGCGGCATTTGCAAGCGCATCGCCCCCTTTGAAGAGGATTCCCATGCGGGCGCCAAGGCCTAGGGCGCTGACCACAGCGACAGGCATTGCCAGCCCGAGCGCACAGGGGCAGGCCACCACCAATATCGCCACCGCCCGGGCCAAGGCATGACCCCAATCGCCATTGGTAAGAAACCATGCCAAAAGTGTAATTAAAGACAGTAAAAGGATTATTGGCACGAAAATGGCGGAAATACGGTCCGCAAGCGCCTCGATCGGGGCACGCCGCCCTTGGGCCTGACGAATCCATTGGGCAAGGCGCCCCACCACCGATTCCGAACCCAAAACCCGCGCAACCATGAGGATCGAACCGGAAAGGTTTAGGGTGCCGCCGGTGATTTTGTCGCCTGTGCTTCGATACGCCGGGAGGGGTTCGCCCGTTAACAAGGCCTCGTCAATTTCGGTGGTTCCTTGAAGGATTTCACCATCCACGGGAACCCGTTCCCCCGGGAGAACCCGGAGCTGATCACCTAGCCGAACATCCTTTAAGGGAATGCTTTTTTCCCCGGTGGAATCGATCCTTCTTGCGGTGTCTGGTTTTAGGGCAAAAAGCGCCCGAACCGCATCGGACCCTTTGCTTTTGGCACGATGTTCAATGGCCTTGCCGAAAAGGACAAAAGCAATGAGCCATGCCACCCCTTCGAAATAGGCGGCCTTGCCATGGCCCAAGGAGCCATGGGGCCAAACCACACCACCAACCGAGGCCAACCACGCAACAAGACTCCCCATGGCGACCAGAGTATTCATGTCAATGCGGCCAAAGCGTAAACCCAAAATCGACTGCGTGAAAAAGCCGCGACCGGGACCAACCAGCACCAACAAACCCAAGACAACGGAGGTCACTTCAAGGATTTTTGGGGAGACCCGGTCCAGAGGGATGCCAAGGCTTTGAACGGTTGCCGCCATGGTTTGCATGAACCAAGCCGAAAGAGGGTCGGCCCCAGTATCATGGGGCATCAACCCACTTGTAATCACCAAAAGGGCAACGCCCAAAACCGCGGCGACAGTCGCACGGAGAAACAGGCTTTTGGCCTCGTCATAGTCCTTTTTTGCCGCCAAAAGGAACGGATCCTCGGTCGGGTCAATGGGCAATTCGGCCTGATAACCTCCCTTTCGAATGGCATCCACCAACGATTGGGGATCTTTGGGGGGGGCAAAAACCACTCGGGCTTCGTGGGTGGCAAAGTTCACCCGTGCCTCGGTAACACCAGGTTGCGACTTGAGGATGACCTCGATGCCCCGGGCGCACCCGGCACAATTCATGCCTCCGACTGTCAAAAGTATTTCCCGCTCTATTGTCATGGAACTATTGTAGACGGGCGTGAAAAGATTGGGATGGGGTCCCGAAACGCCTTGCAAAGAGAATGACGGGAATTAACAGATGAATTAACGAAATCTAGGCGAGCGGTGGGCGGAAGCCCACTGATTCTTATTTGGCAAATTGCAAACAAATCCCAATTCAAAGGGCTGACAATTAAAAATTAAGAATTAAGAAACAAGTTTGTATCGTTTGTATTTTTGCTTTACGAGCCGGACGCGTCCGCGAGGACAAATTAGGCAACAGGGAATAGGATCCCATTCCCGCCCGTTTCCCTGTTCTTTACGAGCCGGAAGCGTCAGCGACGGACAAATTATGCAACAGGCAATAGGATCCCATTCCCGCCCGTTTCCCTGTTCTTTACGAGCCGGACGCGTCCGCGCGGACAAATTAGGCAACAGGGAATAGGATCCCATCCCCGGCCGTTTCCCTGTTCTTTACGAGCCGGACGCGTCCGCGCGGACAAATTAAGCAATAGGAAAAAACCGTCTGCCCTAGGTCAAGAATAGTAGTAGGCACACTCGGTGTGCCGTTTTTGGTAATACCCGATACTTTCAATA
>SIAL01000086.1 GCA_009691815.1 Gemmataceae bacterium
GCCAAGTAAGCGATTTTAGACCCATCCGCATTGGTCCGTAACCAATGTCTTGGCCCCTGAATACCCGGGAATTTTCTACCCTCGGTGTGCGTGATGCGTCGGACATTGACCCCTGCGGGAGGAAAAGGAAGTTGATCGACAGATCCCTGTAAGGGCCCCCCGCCTGGCTTGGTCAAGTCATCCGGGAGATCGCAAACAAACACCTCCACCAAGGGTTGACCCTTCTCGGAGAGGACCGTTCCCTGAAAGGCTAAAGCGCGTTTTTGCCTTGAACCATCCCAACGAATATACCCCTCGATCCCTATCCAACCCTCTTCACAAGCTCGAATCAAATCGTCACTTCCCGCTCGAGGTTTTTGGGCAATGGGGGTCACCACTACGCTAAAATGGCTGCCGGCCAGATTGCGGGGATGCTTGTGGACCGGGGGGACCGGACCTGGGAAGGAAACCCCAACTACCCGGGAATTGGGAATGCCCGATTCCTTAAACCGTTCCGCCAAATAGTGGTCCTCATAAGTGAAACTGATCCAGTCGCCTTTGGGATGCCAAACATGAACATGGCTTCCGCCCCTTAAGGCACCCGGGGTGAATGGGAAAACCAAGTCCCTTGCATCCATCACCTCGGATTCCCCTTTTGAATTTACGATGACACCATTTCGCCTAGCAACCCCGTAAGTGAAATGGTCCTTTTCAGGAAATTCCGGGCCATGGATAAACACACATCTGTCCAAAATGGGATGGGCGGTAACCACGCCACAATGGGATCCATTTTTTGAAACAAAAAGGGATTCCACTTTTCCTGACGCAACCATAACCTTGGCAATGGTACTACCGTCAAAAGTGCCCCCGGCGAGGTCGGATCGTGTGTCAAAAAAGATGAACTTGCCATCGGCGGACCAGCAATTAATGTTTGTTAGGATGTGATTGTGGTCCCCGAATGTGATTTGGGTTTCCACCGGAAAGGGTCCATCCACCAAGTGCATCAACAGCCAACCTCCAATTACCAGTTGCGAAAAAAGCATTGGTCGAGTGCCAAAAAACGATTTCCCTTTTCGGCAAGGAAACCAAAGCCAGCTATACCAACAGAACATTCCTTGTTGGCCCCGGGTCCAACAACCTCGTTTTCCAACCCAAATTTTTCTTCTTGGAAGATACTTTTGATTTGGCCTCGGCCATTGCCAGCCTTTTTTCCTTGCCCATTTTTGCCGCGGCAAAAAGCCAAAAGGGCGCAACCAAAATGCCAGCAAAGGTCCCAATGCCCATCCCGAGCCTTTCTCCCCTGACTCTTTTTTCCTGATCACTTTTCGAGTTTTTATCGATGTAATAGATCCCTACACCACCCGCGATCACCACCAAAACAACGACAATTCCGGTAACAATCAATGAGAGTTTAAAGTGGTGCAAGGTCTTCTCCTTTTTTGTTTTTGGCCCCATGGATACCAAGGAAAGGGATAGGAGATTCAGTGCAAAAAAAAAGGCGTTTCCCACCCTTTGTACAAGGAGGGAAACGCCCGGTAAAACGGACCTGTGAGACTATTTCTTCACTTCAAACTCGGCGTCAATGACATCATCGCCGCCATTCCCCTTCGAGCTTTGGTTGGGATCCGCCGCTTGACCCTGGCCCGTTTCAGGACCGCCGGAAACATTGGCGTGCTGTAAGGCCGCATTGAAGGCTTCCTGCAATTCTCCCGAGGCTCGCTTGATGGCTGCGGCATCCTCACCCTTGCTGGCATCTCGAACTTTGTCGATAGCCGCCTTGAGGGCGGATTGGCTCGCGTCACCAAACTTCGAACCCTGTTCCTTGATGAGCTTCTCCATCCGGTGCGTGGTGTTGTCGGCCTCGTTCCTCGCGTCGATCAATTCGATTTTGCGTTTCTCGTCCGCGGAGTTCGCTTCGGCATCCTTTCGCATCCGATCCACATCGTCTTTCGAAAGGCCGGAAGATCCCTTTATCTCCACCTTGGCTTCTTTGCCGGTGGAAAGGTCCTTGGCACTGACCTTAAGAATGCCGTTGGCATCGAGCGAGAAGGTTACTTCGATTTGGGGCTCACCGCGTGCTGCGGCCCCGATCCCTTCAAGGTTGAACTCCCCAAGGAGCCGGTTAGAGCCGCTTTTTGCCAATTCCGATTCGCCCTGATAAACCGAGATGGTAACCGCGGTCTGGTTGTCCGAGGCGGTGGAGAATATTTGCTTCTTTTCGACAGGAATCGAAGTGTTTCGCTCGACCAAGCGGGTCAGACGGCCCCCCATGGTTTCCAGCCCAAGAGAGAGGGGTGTCACATCGACGAGGAGCACTTCGGATTTTGAACCCAAAAGAAGCTGGGCACCTTGAATGGCGGCTCCGATGGCCACCACTTCGTCGGGGTTCACCCCTCGGTGTCCTTCCTTGCCAAAAATTTCCTTAACGAGTTGTTGAATACGAGGCATCCTTGTCATGCCCCCAACCAAAACCACCTGATCAATCTCGGAAGGTTTGAGTTTGGCATCATCCAGCGCCCGAAGAACGGGACCCTTGCACTGTTCGAACAGTTTTTCACAAATCTGCTCTAGCTTGGCCCGGGTCAGGTTTAGCGTCAAATGTTTGGGGCCAGAAGCATCCGCCGTGATAAAGGGCAGGTTGATGTCGGTATTGGTCTGCCCCGAAAGGTCCTTCTTGGCTCGTTCCGCAGCTTCTTTTAAGCGTTGCAGAGCCATTTGGTCCTTGCGGAGGTCGATGCCGTTTTCCTTTTGAAATTCCTGTGCAATATAGTTGATGATGACTTGGTCAAAGTCGTCCCCACCCAGGTGAGTGTCCCCGTTGGTCGATTCGACCTTGAACACCCCATCTCCAACATCAAGGATGGAAAGGTCAAAGGTACCACCTCCCAGGTCGAAAACGGCGATCTTTTCATTGGTTTTCCTATCCATGCCATACGCAAGGCTTGCGGCGGTGGGTTCGTTAATAATGCGCATCCGTTGACGCGTTTTCTTGCCCGTACCCGGATCTTCAATTTCCCATTCCGTGTCAAAACCGGCAATTTGCGCGGCTTCGATGGTCGCTTGGCGTTGGGCGTCGTTGAAATAGGCGGGAACCGTAATTACCGCTTTGCGAACCGTATGGCCCAAATAGGCCTCCGCCGCCTCTTTTAATTTGCGGAGGATCATGGCGGAGATTTCCGCCGGGGTGAAATCTTTGCCGTCAATTTCTACTTTGGTGAGATCATCCGGTCCACCAACGATCTTGTAGGGAACAAGCGTTTCTTCGGAGCTCACTTCTTTGCGGCGCCGTCCCATAAATCGTTTAATGGAATAAACCGTTCGACGGGGGTTGGTGACGGCCTGTCTTTTGGCCTGGTCTCCCACCAACCTGTCTCCCTTGTCGGTAAAAGCAACAACCGACGGGGTGATCCGGTTTCCGTCCTGATTGGCAATAACTTTAACCTCGCCACCTTCCATGACCGCTACCACGGAATTGGTGGTTCCTAGGTCGATACCGATGATCTTTTCTTCAGCCATTGAAAGCTCCTTATTCCAAATCCCTAGCAAATAAACCGTCCAAAGGGTCCTGAGCCAACATGCAATTCCGCCAAGGGTGGGCTAGAATCTGGGTTACAGGTCAATGGGAATCATTTTGACATAACAGGTTCAAGCAGAATTCATGCCGATGCACGAAAAAACAAAAAAAATGCCTAATGCTTTATTTTTGAATGCTTTATATCCCCAAAATAGGCTCGATTTTTCACCCAAGGGGGCCTTTCGTGCCACTTTGGCAGGTCCCCCGTTACTTTGGTGCCCTCCCTTGGGCTCCAAAATCTCAACATTTTATTCTCCTTCTTCTCCCTTTTGTGGACGCCTTAGGGTCCTATCCCTAATTCAATCTAAAATTTTGTTCCTCAACCGGGGTTTTGGCCGTTTCCCAAGATGACTCTGGCCCTAGGTTAGTTCAAAGTTTCTTCTCTTAAAAAAGCTGTCGCAGGCCACCTCCCCTAGGGCAACATTGTTATGGCTCGCAAACAAGATAACGAACAAACTCCTGAACCCTCTTCCGCGGGTGTCCCCGCCAAATCTCTAGCTCACCTAAAAGCGGCAAGGGAAAAGATTGACAAGTTAGACCACCAAATCATTAAATCCATTAATGAACGGGCTCAGCTTGCTGCGGAAATTGGCCAAATCAAGGCCGCCGCCGGGGAGGAAATCTTTAATCCCGCCCGCGAAGAGGAGGTTTTTACCAATGTCCTTGAGGTCCACAAAAAGCTCGGGGGTACTTTGGGGCAAGCCACCATTCGTGCCATTTTTCGGGAGCTGATGTCGGGAACACGGGCCCTGCAAAAGGTTCATAAAGTCGCTTTCCTTGGGCCTGAATACAGTTTCAGTCATATAGCCGCCGTGGAACGGTTCGGTACCGCGGTGGAGTTTGTGCCCGTCGGATCCATTGCCGCGGTCTTTGAATCGGTCAACCGGGGCCATTCGGACTTTGGCGTGGTGCCCGTGGAAAACTCAACCGATGGCAGGGTAACCGACACTCTTGATATGTTTCTGCGAATGTCCCAGATGATCATCTGCGCGGAAATTCGCCTAAATGTGCATCACAACCTTCTCGCCCGTTGTGAACCGCACGAAATCCGTCGGGTCTATTCCAAGCCTCAGGCTCTTTCCCAGTGTCGCAATTGGCTTGCCAAAAATGCTCCCCAAGCGGTTCTCAAGGATGTTAGTTCCACCGCCATTGCCGCCGAGTTGGCTCAAAAGGAACCCGGTGCCGCCGCCGTCGCAAGTCGAGAGGCCGCGGTCTATTACGGCCTTCGGATTCTGTTTTCTGACATCGAGGACCAACCCGATAATGAAACCCGCTTTGCGGTGATAGGAAATCACAAATGTTCCCGCACCGGGCATGACAAAACCTCGGTAATCTTTCGCGTTCCCCATAACCCCGGGTCTTTGGTCGAGGCCCTCGAAATATTCCGTTCGGCCAAGATCAACCTTACCTGGATCGAATCTTTCCCCGCAAGAACTGCCAAAGGGGATAAGCAAGAATACATTTTCTTTGTGGATTTTGAGGGACATCAAGAAGATTCCAAAATTGCCAAAACCCTCAAAACATTGGAATCCTACTGCAAAGAGATGCACATTCTTGGCTCTTTCCCCTTTGCTAGGATCCAAGCCTAACCATCAGATTGGTCCTTTCAGACATAAGATAAGGGGCGGCTGGATTCCCCCACTAGGAATCCGTGAAAAAAGCAAAGTTTAAGGTACTTTCGACATGATCATTGTTGTGGCTCCGGATTCCACCAAGGAGCAAATTGACCATATTTGCCAACGCATCCGGGAACTTGGCCTCAAGCCCCACCTATCCCAAGGCGAGCAAAGGTCCATAATCGGTGTCATCGGGGACGAAACCCGCCTGCAAGCCCAACCCTTGGCCGCCATTCCCGGGGTTGAACAGGTCATCCCTATTCTTAAGCCCTTCAAATTGGCCAGCCGCCAAATGAAGAAAACCGATACCATCGTGGAGGTTCCCGGGGCACCCGGGACCCCTCCTGTAAAGATCGGCGGCGGGCATTTGGCTCTAATCGCTGGACCTTGCGCCATCGAATCCGAAGAAGTTTTGGCCGAAATCGTCAAGGCAATCCGGGCAGCTGGGGCCAATATCCTTCGTGGCGGCGCATTCAAGCCTCGGACCAGCCCATACTCCTTTCAAGGAATGGGGGAACCAGGCCTAAAGCTCCTTAAGGACATTGGCCATGCCCATGGGATGGCCGTGGTTACCGAGGTAATGGATCCGCGGCAGATCGAGGTGGTCGTTCGCTATACGGACATGCTCCAGATCGGGGCAAGAAACATGCAGAACTTTGACCTTCTCAAAGAGGTAGGCCAAACTCGAAAGCCGGTCCTCCTCAAACGGGGTCTTTCGGCTTCGGTAAAGGACCTGCTCATGTCTGCGGAATACATCCTTTCCGAGGGCAACTCTCAGGTTGTTCTTTGTGAACGGGGCGTCCGCAGTTTCGAAGAATCGACCCGCAACATGCTCGACTTGGCCTCGGTTCCTAATGTAAAGGGCCAAAGCCATCTCCCCATTATTGTGGATCCCAGCCACGCCACAGGTCGCCCCGACCTGATTCCCGCCATGGCAAGGGCATCGGTTGCCGCCGGGGCGGATGGTGTCCATATTGAGGTTCACTCCTGTCCGGAAAAGGCCCTATCCGACGGGCCGCAGGCTCTCTTGCCCGCTCAGTTCGCCAAATTGACCGCGGAATTGGAAAAATTGGCTGCCGTTATGGGACATTCGTTTCGCTAGTTCAATTTTGCAAAAGTCCAAGAATTAAAGGAAGATCAAAGATATGCGTAGAAAGTTTATAGTTGGCAATTGGAAAATGAACACCAGTCGGGCCTCGGCAATCGAATTGGCCAAAGTGGTGGCGGCGGGTGTCGGATCCAGTGGCGCCAGGGTGGCGGTTTGTCCTCCAGCTGTTTACCTCGAAGCGGTTGCCGCTACTTTGGCGGGTTCCCGTGTTGAACTGGGGGGGCAAAATGCCTATTTCACAAATGCCGGGGCTTTCACCGGGGAACACAGCCCAGCAATGTTAAAAGATATTGGCTGTGGTTTGGTAATTTTGGGCCATTCCGAGCGCCGCCAGTTTTTTGGCGAAACCGATGAATTTGTCGCCAAAAAGGCAAAGCTAGCCTTGGAAAATGGTTTGGAACCCATTGTTTGTGTGGGAGAAACCCTGCAAGAACGCCAAGCAGGTAAAACTTTTGAGGTTTTAAGAACGCAACTTTTGGGTTCGTTGCAAACGATTGAGGCAACCCACCTACCCCAGGTGGTGATCGCCTATGAACCGGTCTGGGCAATTGGCACAGGAGTTAACGCCACACCTGAACAGGCCCAAGAAGCCCATGCCTTTTTGAGAGGATTAATTGCAGAGAAATATGGATTGCCCCTTTCAAAAAGCCTAGTGATCCTGTATGGTGGTAGCGTAAAGGCCGATAATGCGGCAACGCTTTTCGGCCAGCCCGATGTTGATGGCGGTTTGGTTGGCGGGGCAGCCCTTGATGCCAAGGGCTTCTTGCAGATTGTGGCCGCTGGGGCTTAACGTTTCTTATTAATGGCGGAATTGGTTTGTTGGTTCCAATCTTTACCCAAAGGAGTCCTCCGATGAGCAAGTGGTTTAGCGGTCTAGCGGTTTTGGCCATGTCCCTTCCGTTGGTGGCCCAGGAGGGTGAGCAAAAAAAGAAGCCCGCCCCAGTTCCCGCAAAAAAAATTGCCGTTCCCGGAGAAGCAACCAAAGTCGAATTAAGCGATGGGCAAAAGGAATTGGCCAAAATCCGAGGGGAGTACAATAAGTTACAACAAGAAGCCATGAAGGAGTATTCCGAGGCTAAACCTGCGGACCGACAGGCATTGATCCCGCAAACCCAAGAGAAACTCAACAAAATCCCCCGTGGTGAAATCGCCCAAAAAGCCCTCGACTTGGGCAAGAAACTGGCCACCAAAGATCCGGGAAATTTTGATGCTTTAATGTTTGCACTGAGTATGGCTAATCCGAAAAGCCCTGACATCTCCAAGGAAGCCCTTGATCTGGTGGTGGCCAACCATTCCGACAATCCCAAGATTGTGACTGCCTTTGGTATGATTGTTTCAAGCCCCAATGGCGCCAAAACCCTCGAAACGATCGCCACGAATGCCAAGGACAAGGCGGTTTCAGGTCAGGCTTGGCTTGCCATTGCCGAAAACTTGAAAACCTCAGCAACGCGACCCGGGCTTGACGACAAAAAAGTCGCCGAGATCAACAAAAAGTCCGAGGCGATTTACGAAAACCTTGAAAAAGAATATGCTGATGTCAAAACCCCCCGGGGCACCATTGGCGCTTCCGCAAAAGCGGCGCTTTTTGAGACTCGTTACCTTGGTATTGGCAAAGCCGCTCCCGAAGTGACTTGCCTAAATATTGATGGCGACAAAATGGACACGCTTTCCGCCTACAAAGGCAAAGTGGTTGTCCTCGACATTTGGGCAACTTGGTGCGGACCCTGCAAGGCAATGATCCCCCATGAACGGGCCATGGTCGAAAAACTCAAAGGCAAAAACTTTGCCCTGATTTCCATCTCTGGGGATGATAAAAAAGAAACCCTTACCTCCTTCCTAGAAAAAGAAAAAATGCCATGGACCCATTGGTTTGCCGAGCGCAAGGGCATCCTCAAGGATTGGAGTGTCAAATATTACCCCACCATGTACATCATTGACCACAAGGGTGTGATTCGTGCCAAGAACCTTCGCGGTGAAGCCTTGGAAAAGAAAGTGGAAGAACTTTTAGCGGAAATGGACAAAGAAAAGAAGGGGTAGGCAACCCTTGGCCTTTTGAGGCCGACCCCTAACCCGAATTCCTTTGGGGCGCCTTTCCATTCTGGAACGGTGCCCGTTTTTTTATAAAGGTAAATTGCAATGGTCCAAACCCTTTTGTTGGCGTTACTTTTTGGACAAACAAGTCAGGCCAAAGGGCCCAACATTATCCTCATCGTAACGGATGACCTTGGCGCCCGGGATCTGGGATACTCA
Organism: Gemmataceae bacterium; assembly: GCA_009691815.1. Classification (GTDB taxonomy): domain Bacteria; phylum Planctomycetota; class Planctomycetia; order Gemmatales; family Gemmataceae; genus SYLG01. The sequence continues at coordinate 8,528 of SIAL01000086.1, forward strand.
GGAAGCACCTTTCACAAGACCCCCCACCTCGACATGTTGGCAGCAGAATCTGCCGTGTTTACCAAGGCCTATTCCGCTTGCCCTGTTTGTTCGCCAAGTCGTGCAGGAATCCTTACAGGTCAGCATCCCGCCCGGCTCCATGTTACCGATTGGATCCCCGGTCAAGCCTCCAAACCTAGCCAACGCCTCCTCCGCCCTGACGATCTCCAAAGTTTGCCCAAGGGAGTTGTAACCTTGCCCAAGCTCCTGCAGGAACGAGGCTATGCCACTTTCCATGTGGGGAAATGGCACTTGGGGGGAAAGGGGTCGTTGCCTACGGATCACGGTTTTGATGTTAACATTGCCGGCGACCAAGCTGGCAGTCCACGCAGTTATTTTGCCCCGTATCAATCGGGCAACGCATCGTTCATGCCGGGTCTGGAAAAAGCCCCCCAAGGGGAATATCTCACCGATCGGCTCAACGCGGAATCCAGGCGCCTCATCAAGAAACATATAACCCTTGATAATTCTCGCCCATTTTTCCTTTATTTGTCCCACTTTGCGCCTCACACCCCCCTTAAGGCACAAGACCACTTGATTGCGAAGTTCCCGGGCAAGCCGACCCCCGGGAGGCAGTCCAATTCGATTTATGCCGCCATGATTGCTGCCATCGACGAAGGGGTTGGTCGATTAAGGGAAACCTTAGAGCAGTTGGGAATCGACAAGGAGACCATTATTGTTTTCACCTCGGATAACGGGGGGCTTTGCACCACCGAAGGGCCAAACACGCCCCCCACCTACAACGGCCCCCTTCGCGAAGGCAAAGGCTATCTTTACGAAGGCGGCATCCGAGTGCCTCTCTTAATTCATACTCCTAAACAGGGCAAACCCCTGCAAAATAGCCAGCCAGTCTGGGGCCCGGACCTTACCCCCACCCTTGCTCAACTCGCAGGAGTTAAAAATGTTCCTTCGGCGGTGGATGGCATTTCCCTCGTCGGGAGCCTTCAAGGGGTTAAAGAAGAATCGACCTCACGAAACCTGGTTTGGCATTATCCCCACTATTCTGGTCAAGGGGGTCGGCCGGGTGGCGTTTGGCGTGATGGCCCATGGAAATTGATCGAATTTTATGATTCCGGTCGCAAGGAACTTTTTCAATTGGAGAAGGACCCGAGTGAAAACCGAAACTTGGCCCTTGATGAACCCAAACGAGTGGAGGCTATGGCAGCCCGCTTGAAAGCGTGGCAAAGCGAAGCCAAGGTCCAGATGATGCGCCCCAATCCGAATTATTTGCCAAACCCTGCCGCGAAAAACGGCATCATCACTCTTCATGGAAAAACGGCGGAGGTCACCGGGGCGATGTTACGCTTTGAACCGTTACCTCATAAGCAGACCCTTGGTTTTTGGGTGGTTAAGGAGGATGCGGCTTGGTGGGAATTTACCGTGGATAAGCCGGGTGAATTTCAGGTCGAAATCCTCCAAGGTTGTGGCAATGGTTCAGGGGGTTCAGTATTGGAGATTTCCATAGGGGGTGAATCTCTTAAACACAAGGTGGTCGAAACGGGTGGATTTCAGGAGTTTCGGCCCTTTGTGGTGGGCAACATTAAGGTGGAAAACCAAGGGAGAAAACGGCTCGATCTCAAGGCCCTTTCCAAGCCCGGGCCAGCCGTGGGAGATGTGAGGCAAATTCGCCTGATTCCAAGGTAAATGACTAAAGTCTGCCCCACCAAATATTTTTATAACGCTCTCCCCGCCCGGGGAGAATTACCCCAAGCAGTGAAATGGAATTGTGTGGGTTGTCCTCTATCTTTACCTTTAGATCTCCCTTGGCTACCCAGAATCTTTATTCGTCCTGAACTAGGCATCTTGGATTTGGAATTATGATCACTCGTAACAAGTTTCGAAATTCGGTGTCCGCCAAGGTTGGTTTGAACCTTGAAATATTAGAAGATCGCAGCGTTCCCGCGATAGCCATGCCCTTGGTTGCTTCTCCAGGGGGGGAGATTCGAAGGCGGTCATTTACGACACAAAAACAGAAACGGTTCGGGCTTGGATTCGACCCTTTGGTCCCAATGTTACCAATTTTCGATGTGCGGTCGGGGATGTGAATGGCGATGGCGTTGCTGATTATATTTTTGGCACCGCCGCGGGATACCCTCCTCGGGTGGTAGCCATTGATGGGGTAACGCTCAATGTGCAAAAACCCTTATTTAGCAAATACGCATTCCCGGTCAATTTCACGGGTGGGGTGTTTGTTTCTGC
>SIAL01000087.1 GCA_009691815.1 Gemmataceae bacterium
GAAAACAGACCCGACGAGGGGGATATTACCTCCCTGTTCCCAACCTCTGGTACACCGCCTTGCGCGCCAGAATGACTGTGCTGCCTGCCATCTTCCCCGTCGGGCCAGTACTGATATTGCCCACACCGCCCTTAGCGATCATCGCATTAGGCGTAGGCCCCCTGTTGAGGAGCCATTGGGTCGCGCGCTACTTCCTGGCGAGCTACCCCTTGTGGGCTTTCCGGGGCCTGCCACCCCGGCGGATGATCGCGAACTGGTGATCGCTCTCTCCCTCATGAGTCAAGGGATGACCTCAACCCAAAATCCGTTTGCGGGCTTCCTTGACAAAAAACTGGACAGCCTACTTCCTCAAAGACCGGGTGATGCCGAGCTTTGGTCCTGGCAGGCCAACCGCCTTTCCAGAGAAGGCCGCTTTGAGGAATCCTTGTTGGTTTGGGAGCGTATTCACAAAACCAAACCCAAGGAGGAATTTCTCCTTTTAGGAACCACCCTGGCCGCGGTTCGAGCCAAGAAATATCCCCGCGCCTTGGTTTTGGCGAAGAGGTTGGCGGAAATCTCGCCCGAGAACGCGACCCACCTTGTTATGGTGGCCGACATCCTCAAAACCCTAAAGAGGTATCCCGAAGCACTTCCTTATTTGGAACAAGCGATCGCCTCGCAACCTGCCGGGGTCCAATCCCGTAAACTCTTGGTGGAATGTCTTGTTCAAACCCACCAACCCGAGCGGGCCCAAACCGAGTTTGATACCCTTGTTAGGCTAACTCACTCCGGTGAGGGAGATTTGCGCCGTTGGTTTGCCAAGATTCAATCCGGGAAGCCATAAGGCCCATTTCCCCCGGAGGGAAAGTGCCTAGTTGTCCGCTTTTCCCTTGGTTAGGAAATAGCCAATACCAACGACCACCAAGATTCCAACCAAAACGAGCATGGTGGTGGTGCTGCCAAAGAATTCCAGAATTGTTTCCATTAGCCCTCCCACAGGATCGGAAAATCGTCGATCCGAAATCGACAGCTGACAAACAGCTGATGACTTTTTGTTAGACATCCCGGTTCAGGCAGCAACCCCCTTCTTCCTTTTTTTTGACTTTGGATTCGCCATGGCAAAAAAAGGAGGGATAAGGAATGCTTGTCCTTTTCCGGTTGGGAAGGCCCAAATCAAGCCAAAGCGTCTTCCCCCGAGACATTATTAGTTGGGAAAACAAGACGGCTCACCTGTCGTGTTCAAAAGGTTTCGTCCTGTTCAAACGAGTTGCAAATTACCCGACTGGCGAACCCCGCATACCCACGGCTTCCCGTACAAGTTCCAAGGTCATCTTGGCTTCCGACCGGGCCTTGGCGACCCCTGCTCTTAGGATCTCCTCGACTTCGTTAGGTTTGGCAGCGAGGCTACGCCGTTTTTCCCGGGCGGCTTCAAAATACGACTCTATCGAACTCAATAGTCCTTTTTTTACCTCGCCATATCCAAGGCCACCCGCCAAATAGCGCTCTCGCATCAATGCCTTGGCGGCCTCATCGGCAAACAGGCTCCAAAGGCCGTACACATTGCACTTGTCCGGATCCTTGGCCTCGGCCACCGGGGTGCTATCGGTCACAATCGACATCACCACTTTTTTGAGAGCCTTGCCCTCGGCAAAGATCTCTATTGTGTTGCCATAGCTTTTGCTCATTTTCTGGCCGTCGATCCCTGAGACCTTGGCTTCCCTGCTGAGACGATATTCAGGAATGGGAAACACCTCCTTTTGAAAAATTCGGTTGAATTTTTCCGCCAGATCCCGAGTCATCTCAAGATGTTGGATCTGGTCTTTGCCGACGGGAACCAGATGCGAGCGATAGGCGAGAATGTCCGCCGCCATAAGTACCGGATAGCTGAAAAGACCGACACTGGCATCGATTCCTTTTTCGACTTTTTCTTTGTAACTGACCGCCTTTTGCAGCATTCCCATGGGGGCCACTACGGACAAGAACCAGGTCAGCTCACACACTTCGGGAACATCGGATTGGCGAAAAAAAACGGCTTTGGCCGGGTCCAGACCAAGGGCAAGATAGTCCAAAGCCACATCCCTAACATTCTCTCGAAGCTGTGAGGCGTCTTGAAGCGTGGTCAGGGCGTGGTAGTCCGCGATGAAATAGTAGGCATTGCCCTGTTCCTGAAGCTCGATGTGCTGGAGGACGGCCCCAAAATAATTTCCAAGGTGTAGTTTACCCGAAGGTTGCACCCCCGAAAGTACCCGTTTTGGCCCGGTTGGAGGCTTCGGTTCCGTCATTCAATATCACTCCGATGGAGGCCTCGGGTCAGGATCGACCCAACAATTCTTGCCGTAAAAGTCCTATTTTACAGGCATCCCCTTTGGGTTCGAGTCCCATGGGTCATCCACGCCTCCAAGGAGGGATAAAAGTGATCTCCCGAATTTTGGAACCCGAAGTGATGGATTGCCCGGCGGAAGCCTTGGCTTATGATCAAATGGACCATGTGGGGGTGAACCGGGCTTTTGTCGAAGCCTGGGCCAAGGTGGTGGGTTCCCAACACCTTCCCAATGGGGCCAGACTTTTGGATGTGGGGACCGGTACGGCCCTTATCCCCATTGAAATCCTTAAACTTTTTCCGGCCCTTCGTATTACCGCCATCGACATGGCTAGGGCGATGCTGGATTTGGCCAAAGGGCATCTGGAAAGACTTGGTTTAACCGAACAAATTGACCTTCAATTTTGCGATGCCAAGAACCTTCCCTTTGGGGAGGATACATTTGCAGGTGTGGTTTCAAACAGTATCATTCACCACATTCCCGAGCCTGTTTTATGCCTTAGGGAAATGGTGCGGGTGTGTGTCCCGGGGGGTTGGCTATTTGTCCGGGATTTGTGCCGCCCGGATTCAGAGGTGGAATTGGCCCGGCTGGTGGAACTCCACGCAGGAGATATTCAGGGTACGCAGAAACAGCTTTTTGGAGATTCGCTCCATGCGGCACTTACTTTAAGCGAGGCGAAGGCAATGGCCCAATCGGTCCACTTGGATCCGGATTCGGTAACCCTGTCAAGCGATCGGCACTGGACCCTTGCGATAAAAAAATGAACCGTGGGGGTTGGGATGAAAACCGGCCATCCCGAAAACTAATGGTGGACTCTATGATTGTCGGCATTGGTTGAAGGAGCCTAACCTATCAAAAAGGATCTCAAAAACCCGTGAAAAGATGAGGCCAGATTCTTAACCGGCTGCGGCGAGGCCCAATTCGGCATAGCGGTTGAGTTTGTTGTAAAGCGTCTTAAGGCTGATGCCCAGTTCTGCCGCCACCGCCGGTTTGTTTCCCTGGTGTTTGTCAAGCACCCGTAGGATCTGGTTTTTTTCGATCTCCTCAAGGGTCACAGTCCTAGGAGCCTCTAAGGCATGGGCCGGGTGCATTCCATGCCCGCCGAAATTCTGGTTGCCATTTTGGAAGGGGATGGGTTGGCTAAAGACGAAAGGGGGAAGGTGTATGGGTAGGATCAGTCCCCCCGAGGCATTGGTCATGACCCACGCATATTGCATGGCGTTCCACATTTCGCGGACATTGCCAGGCCAGCGATAGGAAATGAGCGCGTTCATGGCCTCTAGGGAGACCTGCCCTTTGACCTGATCAAAGGGGCGATTGGAAGCTCTCGACAATAGGTGATAAACAAGATCTGGAATATCTGAAATGCGTTCCCTCAAAGGAGGCATTCGGATTTCAAAAGCGTTGATTCTAAAGTAAAGATCTTCGCGAAACTCGTCCCGTGTTACCATCGTCCTCAAATCGCGATTGGTGGCGCAAAGGACACGGACATTGGTCTGGAATGGTTCATTTTCACCCACCCGCCGCACTTCCCCACATTCAAGAAACCGTAATAGTTTTACCTGTAGGCTTTTGGACAACTCCCCAACCTCGTCGAGAAGGAGGGTTCCGCCGTTGGCCACCTCGAAAAGGCCCTTGTGGTCGCGGTCGGCCCCGGTAAAGGCCCCCTTTTTGTGTCCAAATAGTTCACTTTCTACAAGGTGTTCGCTTAAGGCCCCACAATTGACAGGGATAAAGGGGCTGTTGGCGCGACGGCTTTGCATGTAAATGGTTCGGGCAGCAAGTTCCTTCCCCGTGCCCGTTTCCCCGAGGATCAATACGGGGGAATCGGTCGGAGCCACGGTCGAGATGAGTTGCAAAACATGGGCCATATGAGGATGGTTGCCCACCAAAATCGATGGGCCTTCCGCGGCTTTGGCCCGACTTTTGAGGGCGCTGTTTTGATTTTTCAGATCCAGTTTGCATTGCACCTTGAGCAAGATGGCTTCGATATCGATCATTTTTGCCGGCTTGGTGATGTAGTCCATGGCGCCCAACCGGATGGCCTCGATGGCGGTATCCATGCTGGCATGACCCGTCATCACCACGGCCTCGGTGTCGGGGGCGACGGCTTTGAGATGTTCGAGCACCTCCATTCCGGACATTCCGGGCATTCGCAAATCCAGCACGGCGGCGTCGAAGGTCTGTTTTTCAAGCAACTTTATTGCGGCTTGGCCATTGGGACACGCGGTTACCTTGTGGCCTAGACGGCTCAATTCTGTGCGCATTACTTCTTGAATGGTGGCCTCATCATCAACCAGGAGAATTCGGAGTGGTTTCATAGGAGGTTACTTTCCTTGGTAATTCGTTTAGGCGGCTTTGCGTGAGGCGCCCATCTCAATGGCGCGGAATGGGTTTACTTCGGGGAAACCAAGAATCTCCCGCGATTCTGGTCGGGCCATGGGCTTGGTCAAGTTATTGCTCTGGGCAAGGGGCAAGCGCACGAGGAAAGTGCTACCTTTGCCGAGGCCTTCGCTTTGCGCCTCGATTGTTCCACCATGGTCCTGAATGATGCAATGGCAAATGGTCAGGCCAAGTCCCGTTCCCCGGCCCGATTTTTTCTGAGTGAAGAACGGCTCGAATATGTTGTTCAGGGATTCTTTGTCCATGCCGCAACCTGTGTCGGTAAATCGTAGGATAGCCGTGTTCATGCTTTGGCCAATTTGAATGTCGAGCAGGCCCCCGTGGTCCATGCTATCAAGGGCGTTTACTGCCAAATTGATCACTACCGATTTTAATTCTTCGGGATTTGCCGTTACCACGAGGGGCTCAAGAGGTGGTTCGAATCGGATGCTTTTTCCCTGTTTGCTTGGCAGGTGATCAATGACTTCGTTGACCGCGTCTATGATTCCCTTTATGTCTGTGGGTTGGCGGGTGGTTGGGCCGCTTCGACTAAAGGCGAGGAGTTTGTCGGTAATCTTTTTGCAACGAAACGCTTCGTTTTGGATCATCTGCAAATAGCGCTCAAAGGTTGCCTTGTTGGAATTCGAAAACCCATCGGGGTCTTTGAGGCGCCCTTCGAGCGACTCGGCGCAAAAGGCAATGGATGCTAGGGGGTTGTTGATCTCGTGCGAGACGCCCGCGGCGAGAAAGCCGACACTTGCCAGGCGTTCGGAACGGACAAGTTGGCGACTCCGATCGTTGACCTGTTTTTCCAAGTCCTTGTAGACATCCTGCAAGCGATCCATCATGGCGTTGAATTCGCTGGCGAGGTCCTGCATTTCATCGCCCGAGTTGAGATTTATCCGGTGGGCCAGGTCGCCCGAGGCGATTCGTTTGACGCCGGATTCGAGGTCGCGCACCGGTTGAATGACCCATCCATAGAAAAACCGCAAAAGTTCGATGGTCAACAGCAGGCCAAAGAGACTTGCCGGAATGATGATCCAAAGGCTCCTTTGGTAGTGGCGGCGGGTGCTGGCCAATCTATAGTCGAGATCGTCGTAGAGTTTCTCACGCAAATCGGTGCTATCCCGGTCGAGACGGTCCACCGCTTTCGCAAGGTTAGCCCGTTTTTGGTCCACGGTTGTTTTGGCGTCCTGAGCTAGGGCGATGCCGTTGAGGTCGGCTTCCAAGACACCGACCATTTGGGTGGTGTAGCTGGTGTCAGAGGGCGTTAGGTGGAAAGGGGTGTTGTCTTGGGCGGCGACACCAAGAAGGCCAAGGTTCACTCGGCTTTGGCGCAATTGGTCGCGAATCGCCTCATGGTCGGGTTCGGGAGTATTGGCAACGCAAGACAAAAGCGGCGAAATATTCGAGCGCAACATATCGGCATACCGGAGTTCCAAAACATTGGCCTTCACCGCCAGAGTGGTTTGATAGTAGGACCAAAGTCCTTGCAGGGTTCCGCCAATGAGGAATACCAGCATCGCGACAAAAAGCGCGACCCCCAAAAGCAATTTGTGGCGAATCCGCCAACCCCGGTTCACCAGAGGGCTCCCTTCCTCGGCCAACGATCAAACCAGAAACCTTGGTCGCCCCTTCCTGAGGACAAAACCTTCGGCGTTGAAAGTGTATCACGAATGGTTGGGGAAATGAGAGGCCAAAATTTTTGCCGCAAGGAGAAGGGGTTTCTCCTAGTTGTTAAATTAGGGGCCAAGGGCAAACGACGAGACTTGTCAATCTAATGGGAAGCTTGGTGATTTGGGGGCCATTGCAATGGCGAAATCGGGCTGTCATGGATTTGGCCCTTTCCTCTCAAGGGGGGTAGAGATGCCCTCGTGAGGGTTCCCTAGGTGAGGAACGACCGATTTCCTTGGGACTGGAACGGGTTATCTTTACCATGAACCAGAGTGACTCTCCTTGGGCTCATCGCCGAGCAGGGGGTGACCGGTGCATCTTTCATCAGGTGTTCAAACCATGAAGCGATCTCTTTTTGTCCTATTCTTTGGCCTTTTGAATTTTGTAGACGGTGCTCGGGGCGAATTCCGGGCCGGGATTTCGGTGCGCAATGTCACGCCGGACCCACTTTTACCCGTATCTGGAGGAGTCGGCCCTTCGAAGGCCACCGTCAAAAAAGAAGGCGAGCTACAGGTTCGGGCCTTGGTGTTCGAGGATGGACTGACCCGGGTGGCCTTTGTAAGCGCGGATTTTCTTGGCTTTCCGGCCATCCTTGGGAATCGGGTCCGGGCCAAGGTCAAGGGGATATTGCCCAAGAACATTCTGATCGGGGCCACCCACACCCACAGCGCGCCTGACTGCTACGGTTTTCCAGATGGCAAGGGGGGGACCGCCGCCGATCCGAAATACCACACTCGGGTCTGCGACCTTATGGCCGAGGCAATCAACGAAGCAGTTGCCAAACTCCAACCAGCCGCTCTCAAAATCCAAAGCGGTGAAGCCAAGGGGAAGATCGCTTTCAACTATTATGCGGAACAACTGTACGATCCTAGGTGCCACATAGTCCAAGCCGTTGACGCCAGCGGGCGTCCCTTTGCCACCCTGGTGAATTACGCAATCCATCCCGAGGTCATCGGTTCAAACCGGGGTATCATTAGCCCGGATCTTGTTGGCCCCCTTTACGACCGCATTGCGGAAAAAGGGGGCGGGACCGGGATATTTATGAACAGTGCCCAAGGCGGCATGGTTACAGCGGACAATCGTGGACCGGATGGCAAGGACATTGGCACTTGGACGGAGTGCCAACGGATTGGCCATCTGTTAGCGGACGAGGCCCTTCGCATTGTGGAAAAAGCCAAAGTCCAACAAAACCCAAAACTATTCTGCGATGCTTTTACGCTTGCGCTGCCGGTGGATTCCCCGCTTATGCGACAACTTTTGACTTCCCTTTCCGGGGGCAATGCCAATGTCCCGGTAACAGTGGAGACCCAAATCAATCTGGTCAACCTTGGTAACGCCCAAATTGTCACCATCCCGGGAGAGGCCCTGCCGAACATTGGGTTTTATTTGAAGCGCAAGATGAAAGGTGAACACAATTTGCTTTTTGGCCTGACCAACGATGCCTTCGGCTACATCCTAACGAAGGAAGATTGGCAGAGCTTCAAACGATACGACTACATCACGCGCACCTCGCTTGGGGAGATGACCGGGGAAATCTACACCCAGGCCGTTTTGCGGTTTGTGGAAAAAAGTCCAAGGCCTTAAGGATTGGTCATCCTTATTGTTTGGATCATCGGGTGTTTGCGAATCTTGATTTTGGAAATGACTTCCTAAAGAAAGCGGTCGAATCCAACCAACAAGGGGTCCATTGCCATGAACAAAGCGGTTGCCAATCCCGCCAAATTAGCGGATTCCAATGTAACTCGGCGGAGTTTTGTCGCGGCGGGTTTAGCCGGGGCCGTTGGCTTTTTGGATGAGGGATCATTGTCTGCCAAGGAACTGAAAAAGGGCGAGTGGATCGACAGCCATGTTCATGTTTGGACCCCGGATACCGTTCGTTATCCCCTTGCGGGCGGGTTCAAAAAGGCCGACATGGCCCCGGCAAGTTTTACTCCCGAGGAACTTTTCCACCATTGCAAGCCCGTTGGCGTCTCGCGCATCGTCCTCATTCAGATGAGTTTTTACGGGTTTGACAACTCGTACATGACCGACATGATGAAAGCCCACAAAGGGGTGTTTTCAGGAGTGGCGGTCATCGACGAAAACGCAACGCCCGGTCAAAATATGAAAAACCTAAGCAAAATGGGGGTGCGCGGTTTCCGTATTTTACCCTTTAAGGATCCCAAAAATTGGCTGGAAGGATCCGGGATGGTGGAGATGTGGAAGGCGGGTGCCCAAACCGGCCAGGCCATGTGTTGCCTGACCAACCCGGAGAACCTGCCCCAAATCGATGCCATGTGTGACAAACACCCGGGAACTCCGGTGGTGATCGACCATTTTGGCCGGATTGGTCCGAACCAGGAAAAGAATCTTGACAACCTTTGTCGGCTGGCTCGCCACAAAAAAACCAGCGTGAAAGTTTCGGCCTTTTATGCGTTTAGCAAAAAGCCAGACTATTCGGACATGGGGCCGATGATTCGAAGGCTTCTTGACTCGTTTGGGCCGGACCGTTTGATGTGGGCCAGCGACTGTCCGTTTCAGATCAATCCGGGCCACAACTATGCCAAATCCATCAACCTCATCAAGGACAGGCTCGATTTTTTAAGTGAGGGCGACAAGGAGTACCTGCTCCAAAAAACAGCGGCCCGGCTGTTTTTTTGAAAGGAGAGTTGAGGCCACGGCAAACGCATCATAAGTCGTTGCCCAGCAAGGACCACCTGACAGTAGTCATTATCCCACCCCGCAAAGAGTCGTTTGTTTTTGATTCCCATTTTTTCTGTTTTATTGGCCTTAAGCATGTATAAGGTGAACCGCCTAATGATGGCCAAGTTGGCATCCGCATGGCCCTGACGGACACGGCACTTGTCCTCTTGGTACGATACATCCAATTGCCAATGCAGTTGGTTTTCAATCCCCCAATGACCCCTCACCGCTTGCCCAAATTCTTTCGCCTGCATCTTCCGGATCAGGATGTAATAACGAACCTGATTCGTCATCCTACCATCCCGTTTCGTCTCATTGATCACCATACCGATTGCCTCCAATCGATGCCACTTGGGCTGAAACACTACACGATCCCGCCGTCTCGATGATGTATACTCTATGCGGCCAAGAATGAAGCATTCCGAAGTGTCTGAAAATTGTGGGTCATCAAGGACTTGAGTTCTTTGCGATGGTCGATTTCTATTTTGCCAAGGCAACCATCAGTTGGTCGGGGCGGCCTTGACTTGATTCCACGGCATCCGGGCCAGGATCATGCCCATCCCGCAGGTATCGGTGATCCCGGCAAAGACCAACCCGGCTCCCACGAACGCAGACAGCCCGATGAAGGCTAGATGGAAGAACCAGCCAAGGACCGCCCCCAGCAGAACGAGCAACCCCGCTGCGATGCGCACTTGTCTCTCTAGCGAGATGGCCTTCTTGCCACGGACGACCGGAAGGCCAGCTTCGACGCACGCCATCGTGCCGCCTTCGATGTTGACCACATTGGAGAAGCCCGCTTTGAGGAACTTCTCGCACGCCTGCTGGCCCCGGCTTCCCGAACGACAGATGAAGTACAGCGGCTCGTTGGCCGAGTCATTGCGACCCTGCATCAACGCCACCGCATCGAGCTGGTCCAGCGGGACATTCCGAGCGATTTCGATGTGGACCTCCCGATATTCGACGGGCGTGCGCACATCGATGAGGTCGATCTTCTTGCCGTCCTTGCAGAGTTTGGCAAGTTCTTGTGGTGTGATGATGCTCATGGCAGTTTCCTTTCGTCGTTGGGATTTCGGTCGGTGATTGAGCCGATGTTTTTAGTTCGTTTCTGTTCATCCGCACATGTGGGAGCCGAACTCGGCCCGCAGGTTCCGCTCATTCAGGTCTTCACGCCAAAGCGGGGCAGTACCCACGCTTGCAGGATGATCCAGGCCACGAGGACTGCGTTGGGGATTAGGATTTCCATTACGGGGCCTCTCTTTCTTCCGGTGGTCAAGTGTTGTCCATTGTTGGTAATGTTCCGACAATACGATCAATTGGTGCAAAAAATCAGCCCGTTTCACCGCCGAACCGTGCCTCCACGCAAGCCATGATGTTCGCCAGATGCGGCTCGGCGATCTGGTAATACGCCTTTCTGCCATCCTTCTCGGCGCTGAGCAGGCCGCACCGTTGCATGAGCCGCAGGTGTTCGGAGGCCATGTGGCTGGGAATCTCGCATGCCTCGGCGAGTTCGCCGACCGTGTAGCGGCCCTGAAGGAGCATTTGCACCGTCCGCAGCCGATGGGGATGGGCCAGCGTCTTGAGGCATTCCGCCGCTTGAGTCAAAGCGTCCAGCGACATGAGCTTCGGCCGACTGATCGATTTGGAATTGGTAGCCATTCTTGTCCTCTCATCATTCAAACATATCGGAACCTCCCGACCTGTCAATCAGTATTTCCCGG
>SIAL01000088.1 GCA_009691815.1 Gemmataceae bacterium
TATTGCAGGAGGCTTCTACGGAGGACTTCCCCTGATTGGTCAAAAAACGGCTGCCATTCGATCTGAGGACTCATATTTTCGAGACAATCGCGAAGTTTTTCGAGCGTGTTTAGGGCCATATGAGGACACTTGTTGCATGCGCAAGAGATGCCCGGAACTCCGTGGTAGCGGTGTATGGGAAAGCGTTTTTCCAACTGCCACATCATGTTTGCCTCGGTTGCCACCAAGAAATCTGTCGGTTCCTTATAAGTGGCCACATGCCGAATCATAGCTTCGGTTCCCCCCGTAAAATCGCTATGGTCAAGGATGTTTGCTGGGCACTCCGGGTGGGCAATGGTGATGGCTTTGGGCATTTTTCGTTTTAAGTCGAACAGGTCCTGAACGCTAAAAATCTCATGGACCATGCAGGCCCCATCCCAAAAGATCATTTTGCGACCGGTTACTTCCTGAAGGTAATGGCCAAGGTGCTTATCTGGCACAAAAAGGATTTCACTATCCAACGGAACCCGGTTAATGATCTCCTCGGCATTGCCGCTGGTCACAATCCAATCGGAAAGAGCCTTTACCGCCGCGGTGGAGTTGATGTATGTAACCGTTTGAAACTTGCGGCCATTAATACGGAGCATTTCTTGATAGCGGGCCAATTTATCCGCTGGGCAGCTGTCCGCAAGGCTGCAACCCGCCTTCATATCAGGCAACAAAACGATCTTTTCCGGGTTGAGAATCTTGGCGGTTTCCGCCATGAAATGCACCCCACAAAAAAGAATCACCGGGGTCTCTACCTTAGTCGCAATGCGGGCCAGTGCCAAACTATCCCCAGTATGATCGGCCAGTTCTTGGATCTCGCCGTCTTGGTAATAGTGGGCCAGAATGGTGGCACCCTTCTCTTTTTTGAGCCTCAGGATATCCCGAACTACCTCGTCCATTGCCTATTTCCAACCGGATTGTTTTTGTACCAGACCAAAATGGGCTTCTGACCTAGCGATCATCCTCCTATTCTATTCGATGGAAGGGACCAAAGTACAGGCAAGTGCCTTTTTGCCAATGAATCGGTTTTGCCCCTTCCATTTACCCTTGGGAACGACGCCACGAAAGGTCCCGATGAACGGCCTTTTTCCAGAAAACCCACTAGAGGACGAACGGTTTGCCCGTTTGGCCCTGCATTTGGTGGATGGGGTTGGCCCTCGCCTTGGCAAAGGGTTAATCGAGGCTTTGGGATCGGCCCGGGCCGTTTTTGACGCTTCGAAAGCGGAATTGCTTGGTATCGAGGGGGTTGGCCCTACTCTGGTTCAACGCCTTTTTCAGGCTCGGTTGGGAACGGATTTGGCTCGGGAATGGGCCCTTTTGCAAAAACACGAAGCGGATTTTCACACGATTATTGAACCGGATTATCCCCAATCCCTTTGCCCTTTTGAGGATTCTCCCATGATCCTTTACGAAAAAGGGATGCGCACCCCCGTGGACAAAGATTCCGTGGCTATTGTTGGGTCCAGAGGAGCAACCACTTATGGCCTTCGCATGACCAAAAAAATATCTCAAGGTCTTGCGGAATGTGGTTTTACAGTAATTAGTGGTCTGGCCCGGGGGATTGATGCCTGTGCCCATCAGGCGGCATTGGATGCGGGGGGGCGGACCATTGCGGTGTTGGGGAATGGATTGTCACGGGTTTATCCTTCGGAACACCATTCCTTGGCGGAGGCGATTTGTGATCATGGGGCCCTTTTGGCCGAGGCTGATATGGGTTGTGCCCCGCAGGCAGGTCTTTTTCCCGCCCGAAACCGGATTATTTCGGGAATGAGTCGGGCCGTCGTGGTAATCGAGGCGGCCCTGAAAAGCGGTACCTTACACACCGCAACCCATGCCGCCGAGCAAGGCATTCCCGTTTTGGCGGTACCCGGCCCGGCAGACAGTTCCCTTTGTGCGGGAACGCACAACCTCATTCGCCAAGGGGCCCATCTTTGCACCTCGGCCGAAGATGTGGTGGCCCTTCTAGGAGAGCCCGGTCGCGCACCAGCCCCGCTTCAAAAGGGTCTGCCACAGGCCCCATCCGACCCCCAGGAGCTTCTTGTGTGGCAGGCTCTCGAACAGGGGCCCCGTCAAGCGGATGAATTGATCCGCCTGCTGGGGTTCTCCATGGGCAAAATGGCTATGATCACCCTGAGCCTTGAAACAAGTGGCTCCATTCGAAGACTTCCCGGGAATCGTTTTGAAATCCCCGATTAAAAGTCGGGTTGTAAGGATTAATTGCGAAATTCGGGTTGGGTTGCCACCAACATTTGGACAAGATGGAGAGTTTGTCTTTTGATCGGGGTTCGCTTTTGGTTAAATGAAATATCCTTTCCAACCTGTTCAGGAGAATCTGGCCGTGCAAAACACAACGGGTCCCTTTGCCTTTCGATTCCAACCCCAAAAAGGGTGCTTGGGAATCTTCTTACTTTCTCTCACCTCGGCTTGGGTTTGGGGTCAGGTCCCCGATAACGCCCCAGGTAACTCCGCCAAACCGATCGAGAAAGTGGCCACCAGTCGCATTACCAATGTCACCGTCTATCCCGATACCGCCCTAGTAACTAGGGAAGTTCGGGTTCCCGACGCCAAAGGTCTCCATGAAATCGTGGTGGGTCCGCTACCCACATCGGTGTTGGGAAAATCGCTTTATGGCGAGGGTTCCGATGGCATTCGGGTTTTGGCTACCCGCTTTCGTTCAAGGGCGGTGGAAGCGGACACCCGCAAGGAAGTTCGCGAGCTGCAAGAGGAAGAAGAAACGATCCAAAACGAAATCGCAAAAAACACCTCAGACATGGCCACCTTGACCGGTAATTCGGCCTTTCTGACCAAGCTTGAGGCTTTTGCAGGGGCAACCACCGTGGCGGCCACGGAGAAAGCAAAGTTGGACAGCGCACAGGTTACCAAACTGGCCACCTTCTTGATGGCTTCCCGGACCGACCAGAACAAAGAGGTCCATGACCTTACCCTTGCCAACAAAGAATTACAAAAGAAGCTCCAATTTATCCAAAGGAAGCGGGGAGAACTTTCCGTCGGGTCAAGTAAAACCGAACGAGAAGCGGTCTTGGTGGTTGAACGGGTGGGCGTGGGGAATGCCAATGCCAAGTTGAGCTACCTTGTGGAAAACGCATCTTGGAAGCCCCAATATCGCCTCCGCAGTGGGAAAAATGTGGTGGCCCAGGGAGGGGGAGGTCTCCCCGGGGGGGTCGCTCCTGCTTTGGATGCCAACATCGTCAAGGTGGAATACCTTGCCGCAGTAACCCAACAATCGGGGGAAGATTGGTCCGGCGTGAATCTTGAGGTTTCCAATGCTCAACCAAGGTTGAATGCGGCTCCCCCGGAATTACGATCTCTCGCCGTGGTGTTGACCACCAACCAAACCCTACTAACCAGAAACACCTTGCAGCCCGGGCGACCCGGATTGCCCAACCAAACAGTTGGACAAGGTGGCCAGATGGCCGCCATCCAAAATCGGGACAACATTAAGCAGGCCCTGGAAGGGAAAACTAACAACCTTGAAATCCTAAACCCCATGGGGAACAACACTGCAGAGGAACTGGAAGGTGCCGCCAGGCAACTTCGTTTTCGGGCGCAAAGTGAGTCGAACCTGCGCAATGAGTTTCAAAGCAACGAAATATGGAACTATGCCGGAGCCTTGGACCAAGCCCGGGATTTAACCCTGCTTGCCGACGAAAAACCAGGTCTTGGTGGTCGAG
This sequence comes from Gemmataceae bacterium, assembly GCA_009691815.1. GTDB lineage: Bacteria > Planctomycetota > Planctomycetia > Gemmatales > Gemmataceae > SYLG01. The sequence continues at coordinate 3,720 of SIAL01000088.1, forward strand.
GCAGGCCCGTTTCAAGTGGAGAGGGGCCTACTATTTCACACCGGTTACCCGGCTTGACCACCATCTCATCAAGAAACGATGATCAAGTCCTCGAAGTGGCCCGGTTTGACTTGCCGGTGGAAACCTTCTTCAAGGCAGTCCCCGTCCTTACTCCCCATGTCTACCGTCAAGGGAATCTCAACAACAAGAGCGATTATGTAATCCTCCCCGGCGAAGCCACCATGTACCACCAAGGCGATTTCGTCGGTCGGATGGCGCTGCCTCTTGTCGCGGTGGGCGAACAATTTATTGTCGGTTTTGGGGTGGAGCCACAGCTTCAGGTTAAACGAACCCTGATGGAAAAAACCCGCAGCACCCAAGGGGGAAATCAGGTGCTCAAGTTTGAATACCGTATTTTGGCTTCAAGCTACCTCAAGGAGAAAGTCAAGGTTCAGGTTTGGGATCGGTTGCCCTTGGCGGAAGGCGAAACGGTGAATGTGCTTTTAGGGAAGGTGGAACCGGAAATGGCCAAGGACGCCCTTTACATTCGGGAAGAACGCTCCAGAAACTTGCTTCGATGGGACCTTGATGTGGAACCCGGTCAAGCGGGGGAAAAAGCCAAAAAGATCACCTACGACTTCCGCATGGAATTGGACAAGAATATGTCCATCGGCAGTTTCATGAGCAAATAAAGGAGTTTGGGTAACATCAAACCAAAAGGCCGGGCTATCCCCGGCCTTTTCTTTTTTTGGTAATGCCCAAAAGTTGAACTCTTTTGATTGTTTGTGCGACACCGAATGGGTTTTACCCCGAGATGGCACAGGTGGTAACCGCCTGAATGAGGCCATTCAGAGCCGGTTTTGTCGGCAAGAATTCGTGACCGATGAAACCCCGGTAGCCGACATCCCAAAGTGCTTGCATCACCGGTTTGTACTGGATTTCTTGGCCCGGATCCAATTCACAACGGCCCGGGTTGCCTGCGGTGTGAACATGACCAATCAAATCGCCAAGACGCTTGATCCGGCGGACCAAGTCGCCGTGCATAATTTGGACATGGTAGATGTCAAAAAGGATTTTTATCCGAGGTGAGCCAACCTCTTTGATGAGTGCCTCCACTTCGTCGAGGTTATCCCCCATATATTCCGGATGACCTTTCATGGGATGGCTGTCATCCCGACTGTTAAGATGCTCAATGCAAAGGGTTACTTTGTGCTTTTCCGCGGCCAGGGCCATGACTTTTAGTTCTTTTACGCAATGTTTGTACCCCTCATCTCGAGCGATTATCCCGCTTTTGGGATCCCCCGGCTTTACATATTTGGAACCGACAAAGCCAATAACCGAACCAATCCCCCCTTTGGCGGCGTCCTCAATCGCCTGGGTGGTTTTGGTTCGGACCTCCTCGAGGATGGCGGGATTATTGAACCCTTTGGCCCAGCCGGTATTGTTGGTGGCAATGGCACAAACGAGCCCATATTTTTTTAGGGTTGTCCACTCGTCGGGCGGGACCAATTCCACCGAAACACAGCCGGAATCGAGGGCAGCTTGGCAGACCTCTGAAAGTGTCCATTTCGGACCGAAACTTCGCCAACACCATGCCACGATGGATTGACGCAAGCTGCCCGGATCAGGAGCGGCATTGGCCAAAAGTCCCGGTACGAGCCCGGCGGTCGCGGTAATTGCCATGGCGTTTCGTCGGTTCATTTTCAGGGTCTCTTAAGACTTAGAGGATTTCATTGCAAACACAATTCAGAACAGGAGGTTCTGAAGAATAACCACCGGGTTTGGGAAGGTTCCCAAGGTTAGGCCAAACAGCTTCCTTTCGGTTTCCTTTAGCCTATAGGCTTTTGGGAATCGTTCATGGCTTTTCAAGGAGTTGGTGGACCCGGTTTGGTAGGGCAACGAATGGGCGGACCTTCCCCCCTAAAAGATGTCAAAAGTAGTAGCCACACTCCGGGTGCCGTTTTTGATTTGGGGAGACGGAATTTTTCATGCCACCGAGTTCCTTTGCAGATCGTTTTTCCATCGGCAATATCCCTATTGAAAAATCGTAGGCCGACTCAGGATGAATGGTGGCGGGGCCTTGTCGGCCAGAGCCACTCAAAATCTTTGTTTTCAACTCGCCTTCCACTGTCGAAGGGGTGTCGACAGGATGTCGACTCGTGTCGACTCATGTCGATTGGATTTCGATCCGTGACGGTTAGGCGGATGGCAGTAGCATTCAATAAGAGATCTAAAGATTTCTAGTTATATCCATGAACTGCATAAAACTTTCATTTGGATGCATAAAAATATATTTTAAAATTCCAGAAAGCTTACTGGATGTCTAACGCTTTCCGATGGATATCGATTATGGGGAGTTGGGATGAGTAAAAGGCATTAGGACCACTTGATATTGCTGACCAGTCCGCCTTTATAAACCCCTGAGGAGATGTAATTTGTATGCGGTTGGAAAGCCTTCGTGTTTGGGAAAAACCAATCCCAATTGTCCGTTATCAAATGTAATTTGGTAAAATGCCATGAACTGTCCGTCGCTCACGCTTCCGGCTCGTTAAGAATACCAACGGAAACGAAGGAATCCTGACGATTCGGAAGCGTAAAGAATAATTGTAATCGCAAATGCAAACACAATGCAAACACAATGCAAACAAGGGCAACCAATTCCCGGGTAGACTGGCCACCAATTCCCGGGCGCATCTTTTGTCCGTCGCTCACGCTACCGGCTCGTTAAGAATGCCAACGCAAACGAAGGAATTCTGACGGACCAGGAGCGCCTGTTCCCTTGCAATTGGGTTTTCCCTTGAAAATCGGTCAAGGTATGGTACCTATCATGGGCAAAAGCCAACCAACGGAATAGAATTCCAGCTCCTCCTTCCCGTTTTGCCACCCATAAAAACCCTGTCCCGGAAATCCAAAACATGATCCGAATGTACCGGTTTGCGTGGTCTCTTTTTGCCCTCTTTGCGCAATTGCCAATTTTGGCGGCCGACAACCCAACCCAAAGCGATGGATGGAATCAATTTCACGGTCCCGGTGGCCGGGGGATATTGTCCTCCGCTTCGCCCCCCCTGGAATGGTCAGAATCGAAAAATGTCCGGTGGAAAGTTGCCATTCCCGGTAAGGCATGGTCTAGCCCGATCATCCAAAGCGGCAAAGTGTGGTGTTCCAACGCCACCGAGGATGGCAAAATTTTATCGGTGGTGGCGGTAGACTTGGCCACGGGCAAGAAAACCCTCGACAAAGTTCTTTTTGAAATCCCAAAACCTCAGTTTAACATCGCCTACAACAGCTATGCCTCTTCCACCCCGGCGGCCGGCGAGGGTCTGGTATTTGTCCATTTCGGTAGTCCGGGAACGGTATGCCTTGATGCAAAAACCGGGGAAACGGTTTGGGTTCGTCGAGATTTGCCCTGTCATCATTGGCGCGGAGCGGGTTCCTCCCCAGTCTATGATTCGGGCAAGTTGTACCTTTGTTTTGACGGCTATGATTTTCAATACATTGCTTGCCTTGATGCCAAAACGGGGAAAACGATTTGGCGAACGGATCGTAACATCACCTACGATACTGATTTTGGTGATTACAAAAAAGCCTTTGCCACCCCCGCCCTTATAGACATTGGCGGAAAACGGACGCTTGTTTGCCCCTCGGCGGGGGACACCCAGGGGTTCGATCCTGTCACAGGAAAGCTACTCTGGTATGTTCGGCATGGTGGCATGAACGCCTCCAATGTCCCCCAAAGCGATGGACAAAGGATATTTTTGCAATCGGGTGATGGTGGGTTCGCGCTCCATGCCGTGGATCCGGGAAACGCCCCGGCGGGGAACATTACCTCCAAAGTCACCTGGAAATCCAACCGGGGAACCCCTGCTTATGCTTCGATTTTGGTCAAAGACGGTCTGCTTTTTTACGCAAGAGACCGGGACGCGGGTGGCACGGCAACCTGCCTGGAAGGACCAACCGGAAAACCGGTTTGGCAAGAAAGATTGGGAGGCGGCAAACTGCATGCCTCGCCCGTGCTTGTTGGCGAACGAATTTATCTGTTTGATGACCTCGGTGCCGGATTTGTCCTAGGAGCGTCGGCTACCTTCAAGAAACTGGGCGGAGGAACCCTCGAAGGGGGTTGCATGGCAAGCCCTGCCATTGCTGGAGACAATCTCCTCATTCGGACCAAAACCCATCTGTATTGTGTGGGAAGCACGGCTCCCTAATTTGGGGCTGGTACCGGGCCAAGGCCGGGGCAACCTCACCTTTCTTTATTTTCAAAAAATACTTTCCCTACCCGTCATCTTGGCTTGATGACGGGTTTTTGGTTTTTTATTTCCCCAGAGCTTTCTTTTTTTCCGGAAAAATCCAATTGGTTTTTTTCGAATTGGGCAACCCAATCGGCTTTGTTGAACGTATAGAGTGTAACGAAAACCTGACTTTCGGATTTTCCCATCCTAGGTCGAGGGACCTTGTCCATGCGCTTTCGCCTTTTCTAAAAAGGGTGGCGTTTGTGGGACCGGATGGGTTCCCCAAAAGGGTAAGGTTTTTCTTACAGCACCGTATCGGGTCCTCATTTTTCCGCCGATCCAGTGTTTGTGTAAAGGGGGCTAATCATGGATCTTCGGCCGCTTGTTACTTTTTCGTTGGGCCAAACCAAACGGACCATTCCTTTTGGGGTGGAGGCCTTGGAGCGCAGGGAAAACCCATCTGGCCTCACGGCAACTTTTCATCTCGATTCTCACTGGGGATCCGGGATGCAAGGAACCGTTACGGTGGAAAATCAGACAAGCTCTCCCGTTACGAATTGGGTTGTTTCGATGGATTATGCCAATTCCATTCAATCGGTTTGGGATGGCAAGATTCTTTCTCAGTCCCCTACGGGGTACAAAATCACTCATAGTGGCTGGAACTCAAGCATTGCCCCTGGGCAAAAGGTTTCGTTTGGTTTTGTGGGGGGCGCCAATCACGACCCCGGACCAAAAAACCTTGTCGTGACCGCCGAGGGCATCGCCCCTTCTCCAACCCCAGCCCCAGCCCCAGCCCCAGCGCCAGCCCCAGCGCCAGCACCCGCCCCGGCACCCGTTGGGCAGGTTCAGGTCAAGGTGGAATATAAAGTAACCTCCGATTGGGGCAGTGGATTCAATGGAGACATCTCCATTACCAATGTGGGAAATTCGGCAATCACCGGGTGGACACTTGGCTTTTACTCCCCGAACACAATAACTTCGGTATGGAATGCCACCAAGGTCCAAAGTGGTGCCAATTATCTTTTCTCGGATGCCGGTTGGAACCAGGTAATTGGCAAAAGGGCGACGGTTTCCTTTGGTTTTACGGCCACGGGCAATGGTAAAACCATCCCCCCCGGTTTTACATTCAATGGGCAATCGGTGGGAGGCACCCCAACACCGGCACCAACACCGGCACCAACACCGGCACCAGCACCGGCCCCAGCACCGGCCCCAACACCGGCCCCAACACCGGCACCAACACCGGCACCAACACCGGCCCCTATTGCGGAGGCAATCAAGGTATGGCCCAGTCAGGTATTTGCGCCCTATGTCGACACCACCCTATGGCCTACATTTGACATGGCCAAAGTAGCCAAGGAGCAGGGCGTCCGTCATTTTTCGTTGGCTTTTATTACCGCTACCACGGGAAAAAAACCCGCTTGGGGAGGATTTCAGACCTATGAGGTCGATGGGCAGGAATTCGATCTCAAGATGCGTGCCCAGATCAAGGAAATTCGCGCCCTTGGGGGTGATGTTAATGTTTCGTTTGGGGGGGCCAATGGCCATGAACTCGCCGAGGTCATTACCGACCGGGCGTTGCTCAAAGCGGCCTATCGGCAGGTGATCGACGCCTATGGGCTGAAGCGAATCGATTTTGACATTGAAGGGGCCGCCGTTGCCAACAAAAAGCTGAACGAATATCGTTCTGGGGTTTTGGCCGAATTGCAATTGGATTTGAAAAAAGAGGGGCGGCCTCTGGAAATATGGTTTACCCTTCCAGTTTTGCCCACGGGATTAACCCCTGATGGGGTCTCTGTGGTTCAAAGCGCAACTTACGCAGGTTTGGCCTTGGGTGGGGTCAACATTATGACCATGGACTATGGGGAATATGCGGCACCGCATCCCGACGGCAAAATGGGAGATTATGCCATCCAGGCCGCCACCAGCCTTCATGGGCAATTAAAAAATATCTACACAGGATTTGCCGATGCCAAGTTGTGGAGTATGGTCGGTGTGACCCCGATGATCGGCCGAAACGATGTTACCACGGAAGTTTTCGATCAACAGGAGGCCCGCGAAGTATTGGCGTTCGCTCAACAAAAAGGAATGGGGAAATTGTCGTTCTGGTCGCTCAACCGGGATCAACAAAACCCAAGGGGCTTGATTCCCGGTGTGGAAACCAACTCCTCCAGCATTGTTCAAACCCCCTTTGAGTTTAGCCACATTTTCAAAGTATTTACTACTCAAAATCCGGGCACGGTAACCCCACCACCTGTGGTTACCCCATCCTTAACTGTTGCTAATGTATCCTTACCTGAGGGCAATAGTGGCACGAAAAACATGGATTTCAAATTTCAATTGAGCGCACCGTCGTCCTTCGAGGTGCGGTTTACCGTAGACACCGTAAACGGAACGGCCACTGCGGGAATCGACTACCAACCATTGCTTTCTAAAGTGGTTATCATCGCCCCGGGCACCATAGGGGCAACGGTCAGCGTGGTGGTTATTGGGGATACCCTTGTCGAGCCCAATGAAACCCTGACGCTTCTCGTATCGGCGGCCTCGGGAGCGACCCTTGCCCCTGCCAGTGCTTTGGGAACGATTGAAAATGATGATGTTTCCGCACCGGTTCCCCCCGCTTCGGGAGGTGGGCCCGCCAAAAGGATAGTATCCTATTTTGCGGAATGGGCTATTTATGACAGAAAGTATACCGTCGCCGATTTGCCGGTCGACAAATTAACCACGATCAACTACGCCTTTGCCAAGATCACCGACGCGGGTGAGGTGGGAATCTTCGACTCTTGGGCGGCTGTG